>JAGQXH010000116.1 GCA_020436695.1 Lewinella sp.
CATACATCAGAAAAATAACGACCAGCATCGCGCCCAGCGAAAAATCACCGATGGGTACCGTATTGAAACCGACGGTCGTCAGGGCCGTCATCGACTGAAAGAAGGCAACCATCAGTTTATGCCCGCTCAAATGGCTGACGGAAGGTTCAGCGAAGTAGATGACCCCGGTGCCTAGCACCAGTAACAGGCAGGTGACGAAAAATATGATCTTCGTAGTAAAGGTGAGCAATCTTGTTTTGCCCGAGATCCTGTTCCAAAGATCCGTCACCACGATAAACCCCATAGAACCACAGATGGATAATACGGAAATGATCGCATTGATAAAGGTATTATCGGCAAACTGCTCGAAACTGTCATTGTACAAACCAAAACCTGCCGTACAGAAGGAGGAAATACTGTGAAAGATACTGCTCCAGATCGCAAAATTGTGCTCAACCCCCGCCTGGGTAAAAGCGATGTAAAAACACAGCACACCAAGCGTTTCAATGACGATGGTAAAAATGATAACGGACCTCAAAAAGTCCTTGATCTGAAAGCCTGTCGGCATTGAGAATTCGGCGTTCAACACTCGTTGGTGCCAATGGGTGAGCCCGCTTTTTTTGGAGAGCAGGATGAAAGAAGTAAAGGTCATGTATCCGATACCACCGATCTGAACCAGCACCATCACTATGAACTGCCCCAGCCAGTTGTAGGAGTCCGAAATACTTACCGTAACCAAACCGGTAGTGGAAATAGCCGACGCGGCGGTAAACAGATTATCCAGTACCGGCACAGACTGCTTGTGCACAAAAGGCATACTTAGTAAGAGCCAGCCGATGACCGTATAAGTGAAGAAGCCGTATAGCAGGTTTTGTTGAGGAGTGAGTGAAAGCTGAAATTTCCGGTATCTTCTGATCAACAGATCTCCATGCCCCGGTCTTGCTTTTTTACAATCGTGCTGCCGATCCGGCAACACATCTACCTGTTCCATTTTTAGTATTCTTTCCAGGATTTAACTATGGAAAAATCTTACATAAATGTAGATAGCCGTACCCAGTGCCAACACAATGATACCCGGCCGGATCAGATAACTGATGTCCCGGTGCCAATCGTCGATGGATTCGTAGGGTTTGCCTTCATCTACATCGTAAAAAAAATCCCATTTCATGCCTGTAATCTTTTAATGCTGCAAAGTTCAGGCGGAAAGGGTATCTAAAAAATCAAGATTTGGGGCAGGAGTATAAAGATTCTATAAAGAAAAGTTCTTTGCTAACAACATGGAAGAACATTGCTCATGTTCCATTGCTTCATTGTTTCATTGACAAGACAGCGATGAAATGTAGTACAGCGACATCCCGCACCCGAAGGGTCGGGACGATGAAGCAATGTAGCATTGAAAATGCTTGTTGGGAGATACAGACTTTCGTTATTATATTACACAATTTTGTTGACTACGAAGAAACTACTGAAATCGATAACCCACTCCGCTCTCGGTAATGATGTGTTGCGGGTTATTCGGATTCTCTTCGATCTTTTTGCGCAGGGTACCCACAAATACCCGCAGGTACTGCGTCTCTGTGCGGTAGCTGTATCCCCAGATCTCTTTCAACAGATACTGATGGGTCAATACCTTTCCTTCGTTTTTGGCAAACAGGATCAGCAGGTTATATTCGGTAGCAGTGAGCTTTATGTACTCCTCTTCTTTCTTGACGGTACGGGCGATCAGATCAATTTCAATATCACCGCAAGTGATGGTGGAATTGTTATCGGCGGCCTGCGTTCTCCGGATGGCCGAACGTATTCTGGCGAGCAGTTCTCCTGTCCGGAAAGGTTTGCTCAGGTAATCCGTCGCGCCGTTATCCAAGGCCTGAACGATATCGGCTTCACTGTTCTGCACTGACAGCATGATGATGGGATTGCCGTACCATTCCCTCAATTCCTGCAGCACCTGATGACCGCTTTTGTCGGGCAGGCCGATATCCAACAGGATCAGATCCGGTGGATGACTGGCGGCCAGCACCAGTCCTTCCTGTCCACTGCGGGCCTGCACCACTTTATAATCGTTGCTCTCCAGGTTGATCTGCAACAGCTTCCGTATCTGCGGTTCATCATCTATGATCAGTATTTCTGCTTTATTCATGCTCTAATTCGATACCAGTTGAAAATTCACAGGGGATCAGCAGCGTAAACTTTGCACCTCCTCCGGCCTGGTTTTCCAGGTGTACGATTCCTTCCATGGCTTCGGTAAACCCTTTAACGATAGACAGTCCCAGCCCGGTACCGCCGGTAGCCGTCCGATGCAGCCGATAGAACTTGTCAAACACTAAAGCTATCTCGGCTTCGGGAAAGCCGTCGCCACTGTCGGCAACAACTATTTTACAATGATCCTCCACCTGACTGACCTCAATGGTAACCGTTGAATGTTCCGGAGTGTGCAGCAGGGCATTATGGACCAGATTGTAAAGAATTTGTTCTACCAGTCCGCCGTCCAGTTTGAACAGCGGGAGGTTTTCAGCCGGATGAAATACCAACTGATGGTTGGCAGCATCGTCCTGATTATCTTTAATAGTGGAAAAGACCAGTTCGTTCATATCACACCAGTCCTTTTTGGGCTGAATGATCCCCGCTTCCAGTCGACTCATATTAAGGAGGTTCTCTACCTGCCGGTTGAGCCGGAATCCGGCGATCTCAATTTCCGAGTACAGTTCGTTCCGGTTCGCCTCCGAAAGTTTGGTGGAGTTATCCTGTATCGTATCTATGGCCCCGATGATCGTGGAAATGGGCGTTCTCAGTTCATGCGACAGAGAGTTCAGGAGGGTGTTGTACAATTGGATCGTTTTTTCCTTCTCCGCTTCTTCCCGCGCTTTCCTTTCCACCTCCCGAATCCTGAAGGTCAACACAGCATTGATAGAGGCAATAACGAAATACATCAGGAACATTAGTCCATCTTCAGTAGTACCGATATGAAAAGTCAGGATAGGTGGGATAAAGAAAAAATTCCAGATCAGGGCGCTCAGCAGGGCCGAAAGTAATACCGGAAAGATCTCGAACAGAATGGCGTTCAGCGAAACGACCAGCAACAGGATGAGCGCAACGGCCCGAAAACCGATGAATTCCACCGAGAAAAAACACAAAACGGCAGTCAGTGCGATCAGTAATACGCTGATCAGGTATTGTTTCGTTTTGCTGTAGTTTCTGGTCCTGAGAAGATCCAAGTCTTTTTCTACAAAGTTAATGATCGGCTTATAAAGATTTCGTAAAGAAATTGCGGACGAGCGGTGCCAACCTTTCACCAATCTTTAAGAACAAAGCAGCCAGTTCAACCCCAATGATCCCGCCTATCAGGCCCGAAAATACTATTTCCTGTGTAGTCAACAACCCCAGTGCTTTTAAGCGAATCAGTATGAACATAGTCAGCGGAGCATTAATCAGCAGGCCGGTAATCACCCCCGGAGAGTACTTTCTGAAATACACGGTAGCCAACAGATGCGGCATAAGCATATTCAACAAAAGCATACCCGAAAAACCGGCAATGAAGTAATAATAGAGCCTTTCCGTTGGATAAAGTCCTCTGGCAAAGACCACGACGAATCCCAGTGCCGTAAATAAAAAAACAGCTACTCCGAACTGTATCGTTGTAACGGGGCGATGCATGTAAGCGGGTATGGTGTGACTCCATTTTTCCATACCCAGGGTTTCTTCCAGATTGTGAAAAGCAAACGCAATGGGTAGAAGAGTGATCAGAAAATATAGATCCATACATGGTCATATTGTAAGCCTGGAACCAGCTATCAAGTCACACTTGTAGTACTAATCGCCAAAATGCGCTTTTATAAAAGCCACCTGCGCTTCACTGGCCATATCAAATAGAGGACTGGGATAGTGCACGATGCCGAAATGCCCCCCGTCGATCTCTATCAACTTTTTCGGCTGGGGTGCGATGGCGAAAGTGTGCCTGGCCACAATTGAATTAGCTCCCGGCATTTCATCATCGAACGATACCATCATCAAAAGAGCCGCTTTGAGGTAAGGCGTGCATAAAGCCGAAGTAAACTTAACGGGTACCTTCGGAGAGATGTAGGTGGCCCGGTTCACCCATTTCGTATTGTACCGGCATCCGTACTCTATAAACCACCGATAGGCGGTCAATGGCTGTAAAAGGGCAGGTATACTTTCCTGGTCAAAAGTGACGACGGGTTTGGGGCCCATAGTGGTTTCGGGAGTCACTTCGATATTTCCGTGCAAAAAAGTATTTTTTATGGATTCGAACAACTTGCCATCCGGATCAGGCGGAGGCAGTTCCCGCCCACAAGCCGGCACCTGGGCAATGACCAGTTTTACCCGGTGATCGATGGCGGCTACTACCATTACTTCATCTCCACTCATACTGTCCCCCCAAAGACCGATCCTGGAAGTGTCAATTTCCGTTAAGGTCATCACATAATCAATGGCATCCCGGTATCCGCGGGCCTGCGTCCAGCGATCGAGTTGCTGCCGGGGTTCTCCATCGCTGATCCCGAGATTTCGATGATCGTACAACAGGGCCGCAAAACCGGCCTCGCGAAAAGCTTCGGCGTAATTATCGGCCACCATTCCTTCAATGGTAGCCGAATAACCGTGCGCCATAATGATCACCGGTTTTATGCTCTCGCCTTCCGGCAGATACAACCTGCCCCGCAGGGTGGCTCCTTCCGACTGGAATTCAACAGGCCTGTACATAGCTTTATATTATTTTACGGAGTAAGCACTTTCACCTCTTTAAACAGGAACGGATTCTCGCTGATCCTTAAGGGTTTACCACTGGCCGTACTCACATTACTGAGCATCACTTCGCGAGTTTTGATGTACGGAAATTCCTCCCGATAAGAGTCGTCGGTCAGCTGTGGATTGAAATTTGCAAAAATTGCCGGCCCCTGGTAGTCCTCCGGATGATGGGAATCGTCGATGTGAAGGTTTTCAATAGTGATCCGTTCCGGCATGTAACAAGTGTAGCCGAAATCATGCTTACCGGAATAGGAACCGCTGATGAGCACCGGGCTGGTGGGTCTGCCGTTCTGAGGTACGAAAACGCAGTTGCGAATAATGAACTCCCCCTGCCAGGTGCTGCCATAGTCGGAACGCAGATTAACGAGACTCCTTCCGCGAATTGTGGAATTCTCCACGGTTAAAGTGCCACTTCCAATGGCATTGATCCCCATATGCCCAAGGGTCGAATTGCGGATAGTCGCATTGGCCACCCCCTTGTGGGCATCGAAGCGGGAAAATGTACAACGATCATAGAGGAGATTCTTGCAGTAGTTGGAACCCAGAATTCCCCAGTAGGTGCGGTCATTGATGTCATTCGTCTGGCTGCAATTTACGAAAGATACGTTCAGAGCACGGCCGACCGAAATATCGTAGGAGCCCATAGAAACGGGCTTGCCCGCCGAACCAATGGTCGTATACGTTTTGTGTCCGGTTAGGATGGTGTTCTTAACGGTGACGTAGGCGCAATCTCCAATGTTGATGAAGCCGCCATAGGGTGCACCGTGATCGCCTTCGCCCGTGACTCGGTGTTCCAGTCCATCCACCACAACATTTGAGCGCCTGATCGCGATGTTCCGGCTGTAGTAGGTATATTTCGATTCGGCTTTATTGGCAATAGTGGTAAAACGTCCTCCGGAGATTGTCAGCGTTTTTTCGTCGATGGGAAGCGCGGAGATATCCGTGATCTGATCGAAATCCCAGATGATCGGGGCATCCATATCCACCCGGCCGTTTTTATCAACCACAAAGATGTCGGTCTGTGAAGATCCGTTGTCCTGGTTCAATCCAAAGCGGATGTAGTGCTTTACATTGGAATTGGTGACGGTGATCAGACAGGGTCCGGGCAGGGCAACATCGACCTTCTCCTGATTCTTTTTCAGCGTTGATATGCCATCCAGTTTAAAAGGTTGCAGACTGGAACTGACCAGGAAAACCGAAGCAGTACGATTTTGTACTTCGGTATCGTCGATAATGAAGGCGGCTGTTCCGAAATCCGTATCGGTCTGTATCACTGCAGTGCGCTCATTTCCACTAATATAGTAGGTAGCGCCATCATCGGCCTTCACCGAAAGTCCCTGCTCGTTAGCGAAAGCATGGGTGGCAGCTATGGCTTCCATATCATCGGTCTTACCGTTGCCTTTGGCCCCAAAATCACGGTAGCGGACCCAGCCTTTGGCTTTAAATTTCCGGCTATCCCTGGGGGAGACATTTATCTCTAATGCTCCATTTTCGCCGACACGTACCCGGGTTTTCTTCTTCAGAGAGGTGATCACTATATTCTCGGATGGGCTTTGGGTTTGAGCTTGTATTGCTATTCCACAGCTGAACAAAAAGAGGAGAAGGAGTGCATACCTTATCATGAGCTTCCTTTGAATAGTTGGTTTACGAGTAAAGCTCATCAGAAACCGGCAATTTTTCTGCATAAATGCAGTGAAAACATTCCATTTAATGATCCGTCCACATTGCAGATCGCGCTGTAGTTCGGGGATGAATTTGCCAGTTCATCCCATATACATCCCTTGTGTCCGAAGTTTGTGTTTCCGTCAATACCTCTCACCAACGGTTACAGCAGGCACATGTTCTTCAATGATTGCCATATCCTCTTGGGTTAACTCTACATTAAAGGCCCCCAGGTTTTCTTCGAGACGATGGATCTTTCTTGTCCCCGGAATAGTGGTGATCTCATCGTTTTGACTCAGTATCCAGGCCAGGGCCACCTGTGCTTTGGTTACGCCTTTGCTTTGTGCAATACGATCAACGATCTCAACAAACTTTAGATTTTTATTAATAGCTTCATCCGTAAAACGAGGATTATTGAGCCGAAAATCTCCTTTCTCAAAATCAGCCCGGCTTTTAATCGCTCCCGTCAGAAAGCCTCGTCCTAAAGGGCTGTAGGCCACAAAGGTGATCCCAAGTTCTTTGCAGACATCAAAAAGTTCTTTCTCCGGTTCACGGCTCCATAGCGAGTACTCCGTTTGAAGAGCGCTAATGGGGTGAACGGCATGCGCACGGCGCAGTGTTTCAGGATCAACTTCAGAAAGGCCAATGTACTTCACCTTTCCTTGACTGACCAGTTCGGCCATCGTACCGACAATTTCTTCAATCTCCACTTTAGGGTCCTTGCGGTGCATATAGTAAAGATCAATGGCTTCAATTCCGAGGTTGGTAAGGCTTTTTTCACAAGCTTGCCTTATGTATTCGGGCTTGCCGTTGAGTCCGAGGAACTCTCCATTTGGCCCTCTCATCACGGCAAATTTTGTGGCCAGGATCACCTCTTCCCAACGACCTTTAAACGCTTTTCCCAATAGGCGTTCATTCGCCCCCCAGCCATACATATCCGCCGTGTCGAAAAAATTGACGCCCAGGTCAATTGCTTTGTGTAGAGTCTTTATTGATTCCGTCTCATCAAAAGTTCCATAGAACTCAGACATGCCCATGCAGCCTAAGCCGATTCGATTAATGGTAAGGGTACTGTGCCCTAATGTGGTTGTTCGTTTCATTGTTCTTTAAGATTACGTATCTGAAGTATTTTGTTTAACGGTAGAAAGCTAATCCTGCTCTGCAAAGGTCATTGCCATTAAAATAGCGCAAGGTTCGACTTTGATTACTTTCTAACTGATTGACCGTGAAGTTCTAAACCATCGTGCAGAGGTTGAATGGCCATATGGTCGGTATGGTTATAGCAATCCGGCTAACCATACAGCCATACCAAGCATTTAACATCGTGAATACCTTGATCTGTAAGGATCTTCTCCCTTGTAACGGGTATAGTTGATCAAACCTGACGTCAAAATACAGTCTTTTCTTTTATGCCAATCCAGATTTTCATGAAAGCATCCGCAACGTATCAAGTTTGTGCCTCAAATCCATCTTGATTTCTTTAGATTTTTATATATCTTATTAAATTTTGAAGAATAGCAGGACATGGACTGACCTGAAATTCAACAAAATATAAATCACTTTTATTTGATGTATAAAAATTGCCGCTCAAAATTTCATTAGAGTTTGAGATATTGTAGTTGAAGCCGCCTAAATTACCTGTGCCGTCATTTGCCCAGTCCATCTCCCAATCTGCACCCATCCAGTCATAAACTTGTATCCAATTTGTATTTGAGAAGCAAAATAAATTATCCTGCCCGTCTCCGTCGAAATCGCCTGCAATGAATTTGTCACCTTGATTGAAGTACCACCATTATACTTCCCCCCCTCACTGGAATGCAATACGCATCTTTTGACGTCCGCCCGCTAATATACCCAAGCGAAGTCGAGGAGCAGCCGTTCCCCTTAGCCGTCTACTCTCCCTACACATACCCCTGCGCCTGCAAATGAAACAGCTCCGCATACTTCCCATTCATAGCCAGCAGTTCTTCGTGGCTACCCAGTTCCAGCAGTTGTCCATTTTCCAGAAAAAGGATTCGGTCTGCCATACGGACGGTGGAAAAGCGATGGGAGATCAGCACCGCATTTTTATCCTCGATCAGATCGGCAAAGCGCTGGAATACCTCATGTTCAGCGCGGGCATCCAGGGCGGAGGTCGGTTCGTCCAGAATGAGAAGTTGTGCATCGCGCATATAGGCCCGTGCCAGGGCGATCTTCTGCCATTGGCCGCCGGATAGTTCCACGCCGTCCGCAAAGCGCCGTCCGAGCATCTGCTGGTAGCGCTCCGGTAATTCCTCTATGACGGTATCCGCCAGACTCTTCCGGGCGGAAGTTTCGATCAGTTCCGCATCTTCGATCATCCCGATATTACCCACTGCGATATTCTCACCGGCCCGGAACTGGAAACGCATATAGTCCTGAAAGATGATGCCGATGTTATCGCGCAGGGAAGCCAGGTCATAATCCCGCAGATCAACTCCGTCCAGCAGGATGCGGCCTTCCGTGGGTTCATACAGACGCGCCAGGAGTTTGACTAAAGTCGTTTTCCCAGCTCCATTCTCCCCTACCAAAGCCAGCTTTTCGCCCGGTTGTAAATGAAAACTGAGATCGCGAATGGCCCAGCGTTCCGTTCCGGGATAACGAAAGCTCACATTGTCAAAACGAAATCCCTCCTGCACCTTTTCGGGGAAAGACCTTGCTCCCTCGGTAGAACGGATCATGGGTTCGATCTGGAAAAAATCAAACAGATCCTGAAGATAAAGGGCTGAATCAGCGATCTGGGTAAAACGCGTCATGATGCGTTGCAACATGGTCTGCATGCGACTGAATGAGCCGGAAAGGAAAGTCAACGTACCGATGGTGATGGCACCGCTGACGGTCTGTAGAATGATAAAAACGTAAGCCCCATAATAAGCCAGCGTCCCTACCAGCGAAAGGCCACTGCCCCAGGCGGCGCGTTTGATGGACAATTTGCGGTTGGCGATATAGTACTTATCCGCCAGGTAGGCAAAACGCTGGGTAATAAAATTAGCGAGATTAAACGTCTTGACCTCTTTGGCAAATTCATCACTGGCTCCAATATATCGCAGGTAATCCAGTTCCCGCCGTTCCGGCGTCCAGGAGCGCGTCAGCGAATAGGTCTGCTGGTTGAAGTGTGATTCTCCCAGGAAAGAAGGGATGACCGCTAGAATAAGCAGCAGGATCAACCAGGGATTGAACACCACCAAACCCGCACCGAGGAACAGGATACTGATCACATCCTGCATTTGCGAAAGCACCTGCGACATCAGTACGGTACGGCCAGTGGTCTGCCGGCGGGCGCGTTCCAGTTTATCGTAAAATTCGGCGTTCTCAAACTGGTACAGATCCAGACGGGCAGCGTGCCGGATCAGGTCCACAGAAGTACGATTGGACACCAGATCGCCCAGCAGGCTATCGAGTAGCGTAATGGCTCTATTGATCAGCATGCTTAATACTGCCAGACCCAGTTCCAGCCCTAACATCAGCCAGAGGTAATTGGAATCTGTCGATTCTCCTTTTTGCAGGGCAATGATCGTATCAATGATCACTTTGCCCACATACAGCATGGCCAGGGGGATGGCCGAGTTGATGATCCGCAGGACTACATTGGCGAGTGCCATGCGCTTGCTGGTATCCCAGATCAAACGGAAAAACGGCGGCAAATTACGTAGTGCGGCGAATTGTTGCTTAAAGGAAAGCGATTCAGTCTGTCTACTTCGAGGTCTGGCCATAGTGAGTCGATAATATTGAATAACAAGGGATCAATCGTCCGTGTTGGTCATTGTCGGATAATATACACTTTGCCTGCCAAATAGTTGATTCCAAACAGTATTAGTACCTTTACCGGAGCATGTAAACTAATCAAATGACCGACATCCAGGAGGCACTGGCCCACTTGCGACAACTCGTCCAGTTAGAAAAAGAAGAAGATCTCGAACAGCACCGGCAAAAGGTGCAACAATTACCCCTCGATAAGCGGGTAGCCGAGGGCTATTCCTGGTATCCGGTGCAGGTCAGTAAAACGGGTTATGCCCTGGGAGATCGCGCCTACGTGATCGTAGAACGCAGCGGAGAGGACAAGCCGGATCAGTTCCGGGCCGGCAAGACCGTTAGTTTGTTTACCCGTCAGCCGGAGGTAAAACATCCCGAAAAGAGCGGAGTGATCCAGTACGTCAACCGCAACCGGATGAAGATCATCCTCAACAGTAGTGATCTGCCGGACTGGCTGGGCCTGGGGCAGATCGGCGTAGATCTGCTTTTTGACGAACGTACCTACCTGGAAATGGATAAGGCCCTGAAGCTATTAATGAAAGTGAAGGGCGACCGGCTGGCCGAGCTGCGCGATATTCTTTTCGGCAAACAAGCCGCCTTGTTTCACCCCATTCCGGAAACGCACCGCATCCCCGAACTAAACGAATCTCAGAATGATGCCGTCAATCAGGTATTGGCGGCCCGTGATGTTGCCGTCATCCATGGCCCGCCCGGAACGGGTAAGACGACGACACTGGTACAGGCCATCAAACTGCTCTGCCGGGAAGAAAGCACGGTGCTGGTCACGGCGCCCAGCAATACCGCAGTAGATGTATTGACCGAACGGATCGCCGATGCCGGACTGAATGTAGTACGCATCGGTAATATTTCCCGCATCGATGAGACGATTCTCACTCATACCCTGGATTGGCAGATCGCTAATCATCCTGACAGCAAGCATATCAAAAAGGTGAAGATCGAAGCCGCCGAACTGCGGCGACAAGCAAAAAAACACAAGCGTCACTTCGGTCCGGAAGAACGCAAAACCCGAGGGCATTTGTTCAAACAGGCCGGCGAACTGAACGCCTGGGCTCGCCAGTTGGAAGACCGCCTCCTGGATTTCATTCTCGAAAGTGCTCAGGTTATTACCTGCACCCTGGTTGGAGCGGCCAATGAAGTATTGCAAAAGCGACATTTTCGCACCGTGATCATCGACGAAGCAGCGCAGGCACTGGAACCGGCCTGCTGGATACCGATCACCAAAGCTTCACGGGTCGTGTTGGCGGGTGATCCGTTCCAACTGCCGCCTACAGTGAAGTCGAAACAGGCTGAAAAAGAAGGCCTCAACATCACGCTGATCGAAAAGTGCCTGGTGCGGCTGGAACATACCAGTTTGCTGAAGGTACAGTATCGGATGAACGCCCTGATCATGGGGTTCTCCAATCAGTATTTTTACGGTGGTGCACTTCGCGCGGCCGATAGTGTAGATGATCACCGCCTGCCGATCGAGGACAATCATCCGCTGGTGTTCATTGATACGGCGGGTTGCGGTTTCGACGAAAAATTGCAGCTGGCCTATCTCAGTCGCTACAACCCGGAAGAGTTCCAGATCCTGCGGGAACATCTCTACGCACTGATCAATGCACATCGGGAAGCCGAACAACCCCTGCCGGGGATCGCGATCATCTCTCCCTATCGCGAACAGGTCAAATATATGGATACCGCCATTTCTGATGATCCCGACCTAACGGAAGTGACGCTCACCATCAATACCATCGATGGTTTTCAGGGGCAGGAAAGCGATGTGGTGTACATCAGTCTGGTACGCTCCAATGCCAAAGCGGAGATCGGCTTTCTGAAAGACTACCGCCGGATGAACGTGGCCATGACACGCGCCCGACAGCAACTGATCGTTATCGGAGACAGTGCCACCATCGGCAATGATCCGTTCTATCTGGAAATGCTGGAATATTTTGAGAACAAGGGAGAATACCGTACCGCCTGGGAATTCATGCAATAATGCCTGCTACTGATGCGAAAGATGGACAACAATCAAACATCGGTTCTCCTGCTCTCCACCTTCCATATGGGAAGGTCCAGTGATCAGCACCAGTTGCAGTTGGATCTTTCTTCGCCGGAAAGACAAGATGAAATCCGTAGGATCAATAAAAGTCTGGCGACTTTTCAGCCTACCCATATCTGCGTGGAAGTATCACCGCATTATCAGGCTACCCTCGATCTGGATTTTCAGGACTATTGTCGAGCACCGGCCACCCACCGTTCTGATTTCGACGGTGAGATCCTGCTGCTGGCTTATGAGATCGCCCGCCAATGCGGCTTGACCAAGTTACAGGGTATCAATGCGCCGCTGGCTTACGATTATGCTGCCATACAACAACTGGCAGCAGAACAGCACAATGAGATCTTTCTATCCACTTTCCAAAACCTCATCTCAGAGCTATTGAATACCAGCCGGGGGATCGCCCGGGAAGGTACGCTGGCCGATCTGCTGCATTATTACAACTCGCCGGAAATACTGGACCATCTCATCAATCTCAATGCGGACCTACTTGCCGGCGTTAACAGCCCGGAAGCTTATGAGGGTGCCGATACTGCCGCCATTTACTATCAGCGTAACCTGCGCATCTTCGCCAATCTGCAACGCCTTCCCCTTCAACCTCATGACCGGGTACTGATCATCATGGGGGGCAGCCATATCGCTTTCCTGCAGCAATTCATCAGCCGAAGCGGACGTTTTCAGCTTGCAGATATCTTCCCATACTTAGATCTGTAATTTCGCCGGAGAAAAAAATTCTCAAAAAAAATTTCATTCTCATTTTTTTAGACAAGCACCCTATTACTTTGTAAGTGTTCTGAGGAATTAAAGAAATTAAATTCAAGACAGAACAACCACACACGGAAAGACAACTTCTTCCAATCAGTTCACATCACCCTTCGCGGGTTCCTGTGACCATCCCGAGTAGCACCGGGGAGTGGCCTGGAAGAGCATTGTCCGGTCCGTTTTCAAGAGGAAATAATTACCTCCAGATATATTCTCAAAATGTCATGACACTTTCTGCTGTAATTATTTTTAGGGAATGCCGAAAACCTAATATTCATAACAGAGTAGGCTTTTAACACAACTTAATCCAAGACTATGAAATCTTTAACCAAAGGTCTGAAACTGAACAAAATGACTATCGAAATTCTTGATGAAAAAGCACTGCAAAACGTGAAAGGCGGTTCCGCTGAAGCCCTCGCTGACTCCTGTGGTTTTGCCAGCTGCAACACCAAGAAAAACTAAGATCGTCCGCGATCGATCAACAGCAGAGCGTCTGATGCAGACGCTCTGTTGTTAGTTCTTCGGGCAATGCCCCTGGTCTGTCTTTTTCCTCTTCTACTTCAACGCTAAAAAATCCCTGCTATATGGAACTGAGTTTCTTAGACTTCGGCAACGTATCGGATAAAAAGATCAATTCTCATCTGATGATCGAGAATGTATTTACCCTGGCCGCCAGACTGGATGAACTGGGTTGCAAGCGTTTGTGGCTGGGAGAGCACTACGGCATCGAACAACGCGTCAGCTGGTTTTCTCCCCGCCAGATCCTGCCTCTGCTACTGGCCAACACGGAGAATATGCGTATCGGTTCCGGTGGAGAGATCATCACTTATCATTCGCCCCTGTTGCTGGCTCATGATTACACTTTTCTAAGTGCCGTCTTCGGCGACCGCGTTGATCTCGGTCTGGCCAAGAGCATCAAACTACCTGAAAAGATCGAAGTGGGCATGTGTACGCATCTCGATGCCCCAATGGATACCTTTATTGAAAAGGTGCAGAAGATCCATCTTTATCTGCAGGATGAAAGCCAACACGATATACTAATGCCCCTGGTAGGTGTAAAAAAACCCCAGATGTGGTTTTTGGGCACCCGCCGTAAAGACTACGACTGGATCATAGAAATGGAAGGCAATCTGGCGCTGTCCCTGCATCATTCCCACCAACTCCTGGAAGACCCGGAGGTATTGACCGACTATCAGGAAAAATTTCGTGACCGACACGGTTACCGCCCTGAAATACTAATGTCGGTGGCCTGTTATTGTGTTGGTTCCGAAGCGGAAAGAGCCGCCAAGATCTCGGAACTTAAAACGACATATCTCAAAAACTCCATCGACCGCGGAGCCCTGGTCGATTCTCCCGAGAATATTTACCACCGGCTGGCCGAAATCAAAGCACATTTCGGTCTGACGGAGGTGATGATCCACAACGACAGCCGGGAAATTGAAGAAAAAAACCGGGTGTTGTCCATCTTCGAATATGCCGGCCGCCAAGCGCCGACCCGGCCATTAGAGGCTTTGTCGGCAGTAAACTGACCGTCGGTCATTCTCCGGACCGGCCAATACAACAAGGTGTTTACAACACTCCGAATCATGGGTATAGCCTATCAATTTACCTGTTGCCCTAATTGGAAAAACCAATAGTCATGTATAGTACTCCTGACGTTCAATATCCGGACCAGCAGCTCGAGTCCCTGATCCAGGCGGAAAATGACGCCAATCTCTGGCTGTATAATGGAGATGTAGGATTGGTCCTGTACCATTACTACCGGAGCAGGTATCAGGATGATCCACAAGCACTGGCCACGGGACTAGCCATCCTGGAAAAACAGATCGAGAATGCCGGCGCTTATCTATATAATTTCAAATTCGCTTACGGTGTCCCCGGGCTGGGCTGGCTGATCCAGTTCCTGATCAATCAGGGCGTACTGGTTGATGAGGAA
>JAGQXH010000117.1 GCA_020436695.1 Lewinella sp.
AGCGCATCCTGAAATCGCAGAAACTCTCCCAACTCGGTTTCGGCGATATGGACCTGGACTTCCTGCATGGTGACCGCCGGGCTCAACCAGCTGAACCGGGATGTCCAGCGATTTCTTCTTTGTACCTGTGCATTATACTCGTCTACAATTTGCTGGCTATTGATGTCTTTCAATGCCGTGAAGGCCGCATAAGCTTTAGGCAACAGGTTGTTGTTCAACAGGCTGTCGGCACCGGCCAGTTCCGGTTTGTGGGTCAGAAATTCCAGGATGACCGCACGGGCTTCTGCCTCATCGTTTTCGTTCTCCAGACTGGTCCTTCGGGTGAGTCCCGCCAGTTTAGTACTGCTGATTGGGTATTTAACGTTCACCAACACATTGAGTACCGCCGGGATGATGATGAGCAGCAACAACCAGCACCCGGCTGCGGTAATAGCTGAAAAAGAGGAACTTCTGCGAAAACTGATGATCAGGAAGATCAATCCAAACCAAAATGCACAGTACACTACTACGCCAGCCAGCCAGGCAAGTGCCGGCAAGCGGTTCTCCACTTTCCAGGGGCTGCCGGCTATCCATAAGCCGATCAATGAGATCAGCAGAGCCAGACCGGTGATGATAGCGCCGTAAAAGAATAGGCGCAGCAGCAGTATCTTCCTCAGGCTGACCGGCTGGATCAGTAGCAATGATAACGTACCGCTTTCTTTTTCATTCGCGTATAACCCGTAACAAAAAGCGATGATCAGGAGTGGAAATAGGTAAATAAGCAGAAAGGACAGATCGATATTCCCAAACAATAAATGGACCGGATTGGCCAATTCATTCTCAAAGAGCTGGTAATGCAGGCTCATGCCGGTGAGCCGGTAGTAGAAGCGAAACAGGTCGCGCTGCCCCAGAGCGAGAGCGGCATAATCGTGCGGCGGCAAAATGGCATGGTAGCCATGCCGGTACCAGGCGAACGCAGGCCGGGAGGCTATGTCGTGGATTTGTTCCTGTTCGACCGTATTTAACGCTTCCTGAAAACTGGCCTTGTATTTTTGAAATTCCTCCTTCTCCAGTGCCGTTACGGCCTCAATAGTGTCCCGTTGGGTGTTTATGACTACTTTCCCATTGTAAATGGCATACAAGCCAAGGACAAAGGTGACCGCCAGGATCAACAATTGAAAGCGATTGCGAACAAAGACTTTCCATTCGTAGCGAATAAGCGTTGCGATGGTTTTATCCATGGATTGATCCGGCTTTTGCAGGATAGAAATTAAGTAAGATCGTGATGGCCGTTACCCAGATAAGAAGGGAGCTTATTTCCAGTTTATAGTGCCGAAGTAGTTCCTCCACAGTCGGACCTTGGTAGGAAAAGTCTTCGATCTCCTGCCAGAGATCACTTCCGGCCTGATAGCCATAAAATTCGCCGTATTGAGAATGCTCGGCCATATCTTCATTCATTCTCCGAACCAGTGACCGGCGATAGTTTTCCGCCGCTTTTTCGAAATGAATGAAGGT
Organism: Lewinella sp.; assembly: GCA_020436695.1. Lineage (GTDB taxonomy): Bacteria > Bacteroidota > Bacteroidia > Chitinophagales > Saprospiraceae > Flavilitoribacter. The sequence goes on from JAGQXH010000117.1 coordinate 1,495, forward strand.
ATACAGGTCCGTACCCGCGAGAGCCATTGAAAGATGCTTGACAGCCAAAAAGGGATTGATCAGGCTGGCGATACTACTGAGCCGGTTTTGCCGGTGGAAAATCTCGTGCAACCGGGCCAGATGATGATCGTAGACCTCATCGCCGTAGACCTCACCGGCTTGCATTTGTACGCCTTCAAAGTTGAACGGCAATTGCTGTACCGAATCTACTGCGTAACGTTCCAGGTATTCCTTTTCCAGCCTGGCCATCCGGACCGACCGTGGGGTCTGCCCGTCCAGGCCATTGCTGATATCGTCCTGTATCCCAGCTTTAAAAATTCGCATGGGCGGCAACGGATAAAGACTTGCACTGATATTGGTCAGGGTTTTAGGCATCAGGAGTGTGAAAAAGATCCAGCAGGTCAACAAAGTGAGCAGCGCGTTCCGGCCCGAAGAAGCCCGGCGCGAAACCCAAACCGAAATAGCAACAGCAAGCCAGGCATACAACCCATAAAGCAGGCATATCAACAATATCCTGCCGCTTACATCGGGGATCACATCGTACTGGTCTCCGGCACCGGAAAAGAAAAGCATGCCGACCAAAAGCGGACAAAGCAGAGTTGCCAGTATAATGTTATAAGCCAGGACCTTGCCCCAACTGAGGGTACGAAAAGACAAACCCTGCCCCAACAGGAGCTTGAGGGTACCGCCTTCGCGTTCCCGGGTGAAAGAGGAAAAGGTCAGAAAAATAATGAGCAGAGGTAGAAGCAGCTGTAATACCAGGGCTGCACTGAGCTCACCAAAACGGATCATACTGCTGTGGTCTTGCGCCGGCCGAAATAGGAACTCATGTTGGTAATGAGCTTCCAGGTATACAGACGTCCCGGTGTAGGCATCCAATCCGAAATCAAACAGGCTCAGTACCGTTTTCGGTTTAAAGGCAAAAGTACCGTAGTGGGCAGCGATGTGCGGATGCTTATCTCCCTGCCCAAGCCATTCGGCCCGTTTTTCGGACTGGGTTTCGGCAATGATCTTTTGCTGCTGCTGATAAGAGACATAGCCGGCATATAGGGCAACACCCAATAGTATTAAGATAATGGCCCCCAGCGAAACAATCAAATGTTCCCGTAGAGCCGTCTTGATCTCTTTTTTTATGATAAGCAGCAGTGGTTGCATTTAAGTACATTAGTTGGTTTGGAACCTGTTCTAAAAAATCCATCGGCCACGAGCAGATCGTTCACTTACCTTCCGTCTTTTTATCCTCTCCCTGTATAAACCGTGCATTTACCGGAAGTACGATATGGTCGTGGCCGATCTTTCTGTCCCTTCAGCAATTTCTACTGTACCGGTACCAGTCCACTGGCGTATCCACTCGTCAGGTCTATCTTTTTGCTAACAGCCCCCGAGTCGATATCATAGCTGTATAGGGCATCTTCATCTTTACCGGCTATAGGAAAAAGCAGTTCATTTTCAGAGACCTGCAGAAAGAACATGGTTTTGGAGGCGGCAAATGTATTGGGCAGGGCCGCATCCGGATCTCCACTGCTTTGCTGGGCGTCCAGATCAATTTTGTGGTAACGAAATGACGGAGCATTACCGTCCGATCCAAACCAGTTATCGTCGTTCTCTGAAATGGCGGTAAAGGTGAGACCGCCTCCAAAATGATAGAGTCCAAAACAGGAACTGCCCGTGGTTTCACTCAGGTTGAAGAAATAGTCGGGGTCAAATGCATCCTCTCCGGCCTTGATCCGCAGGATACCACTCGGTTTATCGCTGAAAAGCCCCGAGCCCTGTACGTAGATATTGTCATCTTCATCCATGGCCATTATAGCCGTAGGAAGGGTACCGAATAAAGTAGCAGTGCGATCATCTTCAATGATTTTTTCCAATTGGTTGGTTCTCAGATCTACAACTGCCACCTTGGCCATGCCGGAGCCGCCGAAATCATTCAGTGCTATGAATAAATACGGGTCCCGAACGATCATATCGGAATAGAACAAGCCTTCGCCGGCATCTGTGAGGTCTATTTCTCCGGTGATCCTCATCTCTGCCGGGCTAAATACCACTGCCCGGGACAGGCCACCCCCGACCGTTGCGTAAGCAGTCTGGTTATCGATGATTTCCACCGCAGAAAATGAGTTCGAGCCCGGAACGATGATCTCTTGGTCGAGAACAGCTGCTCCGGCACTGTTGAAAACGAATTTGCCCATCGTTGCCGGGGCACCGAATCCGGCGGTGAACAAGGACTGTCCATCGGAATAGATCGCCGCATACTGGCCAAGTTCTGTCGCGGAGCTATTGTCTACGGTAGTGATATCGAGATCGATCAGGCCCTGGATAAAAGTCGTGGTCACATCTCCGGCACCGGACACCATCGCCAGTCCGTAGGCAATGGGAGCAAACACCTCGATCCCAGCAGCCCGCTGCGCAGTTTTTCCTTGTTCGTCAACAACCGTCAGGGTAACACTTTGTAACCCGCTCATCTCTGTGGTTGTAGTATATTGAATGGTGGCCATGCCACTGGTACTGCCAATTAGTGAGGCTTCATTCGATATAGATGCGGTACCGGCACCGGCAGCCACTGTTACTTCAGCTATCGTACCGGGAGCAATAATCGAAAAGGAGAAAGTAATGGACTCCCCTCCGCGTACGGATAATGCCTCCGTCTCCTGAATTACGGGAGCATCGAGATCGATACTCATATCGTCATCGTCATTACTATTACAGGAGAACATCAGGGCAATGACAAATAATCCGGCAAGTGAAGCGCGGAAGTTGAATAATGGTTTGAAACAGGTAATTGTATGATCCATTGTGCACTAATAGTTAAGATTTCGTGATAAAAAGTCTCAGTTTCACATGCCATGACCTGCCGGGCTTCTGCACCCGGAAATTGTCATAAGCATTGGTATTAAAAATATTTTGCGATTCCAGCGAAAGGGTCAGCCGCCGGTGCCCGGAAGTATAAGCTATACCAGCCCGGTGCAGCCACTGATCAGGGATGGTGAGTTTATCCTCTTTTCTGCCGTCAATTTCCCAATAGCGAAAGAATGATGCTACGTAACTGCCCGCCCACCAGATCTGCAACTCATCCGCGTCAGTCAGCAGCCCTTCGGTCTGAAATTGCACTTCTCCGTTGCCGAAAAAGTAGGGGCGATTGGGCAGTCTGGCCCCAAAGTAGCGGTTACTGGATACACCCGCTTTTTCTTTTTCCGAGCGGTTGCGAAGATCCTGGTAAGTGGCATTGGCCCGAAGCTTCAACCAGTCCCGGGGTCGCCACTGCACCTCTCCTTCTACCCCGGCGACGGCCACCTTCAGCAGGTTTTCGTATTTACTCAGTACCGGAGGCGGTACCGCCTGTAGAATGATGATATTGTTGACGTTACGGTAAAAGCCGTTTAGCTCCAGGTTCCATTTTTTCCTTTTGTAATGCGCACCCACATTCACATTGTGACTGGTCTCGGGCTGTAACTCAGGATTGGCATTGATCGCAGCGCTAAAATCTCCCAGGGCTTCAATCCGGTCCGGTAGCCGACTGGCATATTCATAAGCTGTTTTTACCAGCACCTTCGGGCTGAGTTCCCATTTCAATGACTGGCTGAACCCCACCTGGAAGCGATTCTGTTCCACACCAACTGAGGTTCCATCTTCGATCCGAAAGCCTTCCAGGTAATATTGGTAGGCCTTTACAGCGGTATGACTGGTAATACGAGGAACTGGTAATACTTTTTCAAACCCCATACCGCCAACGATCTTATTGATGTAAATCGGCTTTCGGAAAAAGTCTTCTCCGTAGTATTCAGCGGCAACGGGATCTCTGCCCGATCGAACGAAATGAGTGCCGACCACATTGAACATAAGTCTAGAGGTTGGCGAAAACCGGTAACGCAGCAGTATCCTACCGCTCAGGTTGTTATCTTCCAGGCGGAGATGATTCTGGGAAGTAGTGATCTCACCTCCGTAAGTTTTCCGGCCGATGACCTCCCCCAACCAATTGTAGATATTTAGAGTGGTATCGATAAACCCGGTTTCCAGGCGGTTGTACCCAAGATAGATATCGGCATCCATTCTACCGCCGATCCCGTGTTTTTCGTATTGCAGCGCCGTATTATAGGTAGCACCCAGATTGAGTGCCTGCCCGTAGGCCTGCCGCATTTCAAAATTGTGCTGGATCTCATCGTAGAGATCTCCGTACGAGCAACTGAATGTCAGCAGATCCACCCACGGTTTATCGCGTAGCTGCAGCTTCCCCTGCACCAGGTAATTCCGGAAGCGGTCGTGAAATTTTCTGGCCGAAATGGTCTCGGGATTACCAAATTCATTAACTACCGTTACCTCATTGATCAGGTAATCATTATCCGAAGCATTATGGAAAGCGCTCAGACTAAATACAATGCCCGATCTGAAAGACTTTCTGGCATTCAGGGAAGTGCTTCTGGTATGGAAGGAGCTATGCGCTGTGGATATGTCAATATAATCCTTCCAGTCATTGCGGGTTACCAGGTTTATCGCCCCTCCCAGTGCATCGGCTCCCAATGACACCGGAACGGCTCCTTTGTATACTTCTATGCGCTCCATCAGATGAACGGGCAGCATCGAAAGCGCAGCACCGATGCCGAGTGTTTCCACGGGCAAAAGATAATCCATCGGAATACCGTCCACAAACAACTTTACCTGCCGGCCGGAGAGCCCCTGAATGGCGATCTCCGACTGACTCCCCATTCCACCGTTCTGGCGTACCTGTACGCCGGATACGGTGTTCAGCAGATCGGTAGTCTGAATGGACCGGTTGTAAAAAGTCTTGGTTTCAATCAGCGATACCGAAGCAGTACTTTCTTTGAGGGCCGTTGCTTCCGACCGGCCGGCTACCGTTACTTCATCGAGCAACATGGCCTGTTCGGTGAGTGTGAAATGAATGCTAGACGACGCCCCTTGCGTTAAGGCAAATCTTTTCTCTTGCGTCTGAAACCCAATAAAGGAAGCAGTGATCGTGTATTCACCGGGAAGCAGATCGCTAAAACGGAAACGCCCCAGCTCGTCCGTAACAGTTCCTTCATCCTGCCCCAGTTGAATGTAAGCGCCGGGAATAGCAGCGCCGTCAACAGAACGAACAGTTCCCGATATGGCGGCCGTTTGCCCGGAGAGCACATTAGCATAGAAGATCCAGATGAGCAGAATATAATTAGTACGAGCTATCATGATTAAAATGCAACATTGTTGCAAATATAGCATTTTAGAACAAATGCAACGCTATTGCATTTTAGTTTTAAAAATTATGCAGGAAAAGCGGTCAGTACGTTTAATCACTACCCAAGTCATGCTGTAAGTTGGAAGAATAGCGGATTTCCTCGATCAACTCCTGACTTTTGAGCACTTCGTATACCCTAAGTTCGTCGTCGTTCAGTTCATCTTTGTTAAACAGGCCGTCAGATCTCTGCCATAGGGTTTTGCCCGGCCCCGTGAGTTGAAAAGCCTCGTCTTTATCCTTTTTAAGCAAATAGATGTGACCGTCACTTTTAGTCCACTCCAATATCTGCTGATTTCGGAGTAAAAAAGGCGAAGACGAGCCGGTCAATGGAATGAGCCGGCGTTCTTCGTTGTACAGCAGGAAACTTATCGAAGCAGAGAGGGTGATGGTCTTTTTTTCAAAAGGGGCCATTTCAAATACCGATACTGATGTGGCCAATCTACCCGGTGAAGCTGGTGTACAATCCACGATCTTAACCGGTGTTTTTTCCGGAGAATGGTTTTCGATGACCGCATATTTTTTTCCTTCCAGTTCCTTTACGTCCTGTAAGCTGATCTTTTCAATCAGAAAATAATCGTCCGGTGCAGTTTTCGAGTACTTTATTTCCCCCCCGCTGTGTACTTCGGATATCAATGTGTACTTACCCAAAGGGGCTTCCTCGGGTACCGGATAAGTGAAGTAATAATGGCGGCCCGACTGTATATTTTCCAATATCTCCACCAGTTTTTCCCTTTTGTGCCGGCCGCTGAGATAGTCTGCAATAACCATCAGCGGTAGATTTTTGTTGAGGTATTTTAGCGGCGGTGAAGCTCCTTCAGAAAGATCATCTTCAGGATCGGGCAACCCCAGTACATGATCTTCGAATAGCATCGTAATCTGGCCGAGCGGATCTTTAACGCCGATCCTTACCCACGGACAAACATGAACGTTCTGCAGATGGGCTGTATTGAAGTTCCAGTGGATCGTAACGGTGCTTCCCGGTACAGATCGTTTGGGGAATATGCTCATACCTTATTTCCTTAGCGCCTTTATGCGGTCCTTACTGTATTTTACAGGATACTCCCGGAACCACTTCACCACGGTATCCTCTCCTAAATGATCGTAGATGATGGAGACCAGGTTCTCCAGTTTTTCCAGGTATGCTGCCCGGGCTTTCTCAGGATTTTCATCCAACACTCGCTTACGCTCCTCCTTTTCCTTTTTGCCTGCCGGGATATGGTGAAAATACTTTTTGAAGTGCTGCTGACTAAAGGCATGATATTGGGGTGTAAACAGGATCATGTTGTGCCACATTTCATCTATAATGAGCAGGTCGTCCGGAATGAAAGTACCGGGGACCTGACTGATGTACAGAAACTTCAGCGTTTCCTGTAAAATATCACGCGCTTCCTCTTCTCCTACAGCAAACATATCTGTAAAACGACAGAGCACATCTTCATCCTCAAATTCCAGAAGGCGGTACAATTGTTCTTTTTCTAACGTCTGCATATCGATAGGGATAGTGGAAGCAGCGGCAGCACTTCCAAGTGCCACCGCCACCATTCGATTTACAAGGTGCTGGTACAGTGTCCGCAGTTGCTGCAGTGAGTACCACCTACCGTTTTAGTGGCTTTTTCTTCGAGAATTTGGGCAATTAAGGCTTGTTTGCTGGTATTCATTTTTAAAAATATTTAAGTTAATACCTACTCTGTTGAGGGTTTTCGGCATACCCCTTATCATTGCAACGATGTTGCAAATATATATAAGGGAATTATTAAATGCAACACTGTTGCTTTTATTTTGGAAACAGTTTGCATTCCCTCAGTCCATAAACAGGTTGAATAAATCGCCATGCACAGCATAAGGAGCACTCTCCGAATGAACAACTATTAGATTGTTTTCCAGCCACTTAGAAACCTTTGCTTAGAGATGCTATGTTAGTATCTCACGTGAATTTCAAAAAATGCAACATTGATGCAAAAATAAAATTCAGCGTTAACTTGAAGTGCTCCCCATCCCATGCAGAGTTGCAACTTTCTTAGATTTTTTTGCAACTTTGATGCAAATAGAGAAGAAAAGGAGGGACTATCGCATCCCAAGGCCCACGCTAGAAACTAATGCCTTTGGCACTAGTACTCCAGCATTTCTTCCAAGATATCGAAGCGAATTATCATCATCTTCTCGTTGTTTCCCCATTTACATCTTTTTATAAGCGACTACCAGGAAATGGGCTTCCCCTTGGCCGATATTCTCCAAAGCATGCTCACAGCCTTCATGCCAGTGAACATCTCCCGTACGAAAGGTCTTTTCCCCCTTTCCTTCCTTATCCGATTCATACTGGATCTGATAATCTGAAAGCGAATAGATCAGGCGGTTGATTCCGGAATGCATAGGAATGCGCGCACCCGGAGGAAGCACCACTTCTGTAAGCCTGAATGCTTCGTTATCAAACAATTGGGTCGCAAAATCAGCGGCTACCGCATTTACATCATTCTCCAGTGAATAATCGGAACAATCCGGCAGTTCTGCACTTGTTCTGACAAAGGCCAGCCATTCTGCCTGAGTAGTGCCGTTGTTCTTAGCGGAATGCGGGCCTGCCTCATGAAAGTGGACGGCTCCTTTTTTCCATGATTTTGTCCCCTGGTCCCGGCCTTTTTCCTGCCAGTCGATCGTGTAATCGCCCAGAGAATAGATCACCCGGTCATTGCCTTCGTGGACGGCTGTTTCTTCGCCGGGAGCTAAGCTCACTTTTACGACGCTAACGTAATTGTTGGCAAAGATCTCTGTCGGAGCAACCGTCTTAGCAGGTGCTTCGGCAGCAAGCTGGTCTGTAGTTTCGGGTTGACTGCCATTTCCACATGCTGAAAACAAAAGTGTGCAAAAACTACAGAAGACGATAACAACCTTACTTAAGTTTTTCATTGTATTGAAATTTGATTAGAATTTACGTTTAGCGATGGAATATCTTAATGCTCAATCCTTTTTGCACAGACCACCCTTCCTGATCGGTCAGACTAATAAAAAAGTGGTAATCTCCGTCATCATATAAGCCGTCACTGTCACCGGAGGAGATATTGATGGAAAGATCGGTTTCATATTCGCTCGATCCTTCGGGAATGGTATAGTCCTGGATGAACGTAAATGGGTTTATCGGGTCTTTTACCGGGTTGAGCGAGCATTCTGTCACTTCGGTGCTATGGGAGTGATGGTCGAAGTTATTGTGGATATCAATACTGTACGAACCCAGCGCCGTATTGTCTGTAAATAAGACTTTGAGATCAAATGATTCATCAAAATACAGGGTATCACAATTTACGGGAAATGCGTCCGGTAAACTCAGGTCGATAGCCGGTTTCTCCCGGTCGATCTCTTCTTCCTTTTGGCAGGAATTGAATAACACCAGGAGCAGGAACGGAATAATATAAGAGATGGAAACTTTCATGTGCAAATGGGATTGTAACGGCAGGCCGAATAAGCAGCCTGCCGAATATGGTTCGTTGTTAATAATCTATTTTGATAGGATAATGCGGTGATGCCGCACCATTCCCATTGGCATCCTTGCTCTTCACCAGAATATAATAGTCACCTGCCTGCCAGGCATTATCGCCCTGAATGAGGGCAGGCGTCATATTGTTGTCGTATTCAGCACCTACCACAATAGAAGCCGTAAAAGTATGAGAGGCAGGGTCCTCAAAATCATGGGTGTGCAGCATCACAATGACCGACGTATTGGAACCGGTGACTTCAGCGTCGGACAATCCATCGTTATCCCTGACCAGGGCTACCAGCATACCAGCCAGCGTCACATTGTCGGCTACCGTACCGGAAATGCTGATCGTCTCTCCGGCGGCAAAAGTCTGACCATCTTCCGGTGAGGTGGAGATGGTAATAGACGGCGCCTCGTCATCTTCCAATACCGCAATTTCCAGTTCTTCTTCTACTTCGGTTTGCCGGCCGGCCATATCCGTCACGATGAAATGAAAGTGATAGTCACCGGTTTCAGCATCGGCTGGAATATCGACATGCTTGTGGAAAGTGGTGTTGAGCAAGCCGGAAAACTCGGTATACACATTGTTATATTCCCAGCCGCCCGAGCCGTCTTCTTTATGGATCTCGACTTCAATGGTACTGATGGTGCCTTCGGCTACCACTTCTACCTCGATGTGTAAGTCAGAACCTACATACGCGATGTGGCTATTCCCGATGCCTAATTCAAAATTGTCGATTTCCGGTTTTGGTGTCGTTACTTCATCTTTTTCACAAGATGTTATAAACAGTCCAATAGTGACGGCGATTACAAATAAATAGATCCGTGTTTTCATAATATTAGTGATTTAAGTTAAGTGATAACACAATTATTCTCGTTTGATATTTCCCGAAAAGGGCACTGAAATGTTCAGGATGAGATTCCGTCCTGCTTCGGGCACATTGATCAGCCGGTAATAGCTGGTGTGATTGAAATATTTTTGGTTGAGCAAATTTTGAACTTGTAGAGATACATTTACCGGCTGCTTATACAAGCGGACATTACCGCCCAACGCCAGGTTGATCACTTGATAAGCATCCGTCGGGTTTTCCGGTGGTACGATATTTTGCTGAGACGAAGCCAGCCGCCAATCGACAGACAAATAAGGATGCTCGATGAACCTGATCTTGTTCTTTTGATACTTGATATTAAAGAGCAGAGAAGCCGGGGGTGAGAACGGAAGCGTGAAGCCTTTCTTATCCCCTGATAATTGCTCCGAGTAAACGTATTCTCCTATCAGACCGAGCTGTAGGGGGGCAGTTATTTGATAATGAGCATGGATCTCTCCACCATAGCGCAGCACTTTGCTTTCCGCGTAGTAATAGATTTGATTCCCATTGCCGTAAAGCCGGTCGTATTCCGAAGTTGGGTTCAGATAAATATAGTTGGGAAAATAGTTAAAGAAGGGCGTGGCACCGATAGCGTATTTTGCCCGCTGGTACTCGACGCCCAGGTCCAGCTGATAGGAGATTTCCGGAGACAGGGCAGGATCACCCACCTCGTAGCTGAAATGGTGGTAATTTATTCCATTAGCTGCCAATTCTTTTGCAATGGGCATGCGGAAGCTCTTCCCTACATTGGCTTTCAGAGAAAGCTGCTCCAGGTTGTAATTGTAACCCAACGACCAGGAGAAATTCGAAAAATAACGGTTAATGGCCGCTGCGCGCTGCAAATACACCGGCTCCGCATCAGCTCCGTCTACCGGAGACGAGAACCAATCGGAATAGGATTGTGTAGCCATATGGCCGTAATCGTATCTGAGCCCCAACTGCAGCAAACTCTTTTTGGAAAAAGCATGCTTAGCAATGAAGTAACTGCCTATATTCAATTGGCGATAGGCCGGAATAATGAAACCGCGTCCGTCGATCTGGTTGTCCTGGTAATCGCTACTGATACCGGCGGTAAATGAAGTGCGGCTATCGTCCCGATAATCGGCCCTGATGTTGCCGGAATAAATGTATTTATCAAATTGCCGCTCAAGGTCGGCCGCAAAATCCATCGCATCGGGGAAAACGGCCGGCATGTACCCATGACTGGTATACTGGCTCCACTCCTGCCTGAAATTTCGCTGAACGCCCAGATCCGCACTCAGTTCGACTTGATCCCATTGCCACCGGCTCTTGTTGATCACCTTGAAGTGATTGACCTGCTGGAAGGGATACAATATGTCCCGGCTTGATCGATCGTACAAGTCGGCGTCAACATTACGGGGTTCCAACCCATGTGCATTGGCGAAGAAACCGCTTTTGCTGTTGACATTGCTGACCAAAAAGGTGGTTTGAAATGTGGGACCTACATATCCGACTGCCCCATGCAGATCGTGCTCTCTACCCGCTGTATTACGCAAGTGATGTTCGTACAGCGGCGCCCGATAAGAATAGATATCTACACTATCGGTCGGTACTTTGTAATCGCCATAATCCAGTAGGGTGGCGCGGAAAGAAGCAAACAGGCTTTTTTTCCTGGCCGCTATGAACAGGGAGGTTCCCAACAAGTTGTTATTGGTTTTTCCCACCAGATCGACTTCGCCTTTTACGGTATACTCCAATGGAAGCGCGTACTGTTTCACATCGATAACACCACCGATGGCATCCGAACCGTACCTAAGTGAAGCCGGCCCTTTGATCACCTCCAGGTGGTTCACGGCATACTGGTCGATCTCCAGGCCGTGATCGGCTCCCCACTGTTGCCCTTCGTGCTTAATACCGTTTTCAACCACCACGACCCGGTTAAATCCGAGCCCCCGAATAAGCGGTTTTGACTGGCCCGAACCGATATCGATCGTAGAAACGCCCGGCAGTCTTTCCAACGATTTCATCAAACTTCCGCCCAGATGTTGCTTCAGGTAAGTATCATTGATGATCTCCCGACTAAGCGGCTCTTCTCTTTTTCTTTGCTCCGAATAGTTATCATTGATGACTACTTCCTCCAGCCCGATCAATGCAACAGCAAGTTGGGCATTGTAAATCTCATCCTTGCTTATCTGAATGGTATCCGTATGGGGTTTATATCCCATAAATGATATTTCAATGGAATAAATACCTGCTGTGAGCCCTTTGATCGAATAGCCTCCTTCCAGATTCGTTACTGCTCCTTTTTCCGTGGAATGAAGCACAACCGCCGCTCCGGGTAGCGGTTGATTGTTCTCATCAACCACTTGACCACTTAGTTCGAAGCCGGCCTGGCCAGATGCCGTAACGGCTATCATACTCACCCAAAAAAGCAGAATGATCTTGCCCATATCGGAAAATGAGTTTTTAAGTCAATGGATTATGATTGGTAAAGCTGCAAGGAGCTTCATTTAGTTAAAATATTCATTTATGCAACTATGTTGCAATATAGATTGGAATTGGATTTCTGTAAGTGATCTATGTTACAGAAGGAATTAATTTGAAATGATGCTGATCAGTACTTTATCATGTAGCTCAAAAGCAAGCAAGGTTCGACCTCGCTGAGGTCTATGAATCTCGATCCGCAGCACTACCGAGTGCTCCATGCCGATTTGCTATTGCACATGAGAAACTGCTTATATTGATCGGGAATTTAGGGGAATGGCAAAGATATGGTTCATAACTTCCTGGCCAACGGCATACTCTCCCAGTTCCACTTCGCCCAACCCATGCAAATAATACCGGCCAACAATAAAGGTAAAAGTGCCTCCAACCAGCCCGTGCGATTTTCCTGCGCATGGTATTCCAACGTAAAATCGTTCCAGTTTTCGTCCGACACCGCTGCCTCGGTAAATATTTTTGGGTAAAAATACAGCCGTTTATCTTCGTGGAATTTTTCGAGCGCTTCGAGAAAATCCACCTGACTAAGCAGATCCGAACGGCTGAGCGCGTTCATCGTCAGTTGAGTATGGATGGTGGGTACGAACCAGCCTGCTACCCTACTGAAAGCCGCTCGCTGCCTAAGTTTTTCTTTTAGGAGTTTAGCAGCCGTAGCGGCCTGCTCGTCGCCCATTTGCTGCATGGCGTAATACCAGAGCCAGGAAAAATCCTCGCCGTCCGGGTGCCGAAAGGAACTGAATTGCGGATAGCGCTGCTGGAATTTATCGATCGTCGGCTCCTTGGGGCGATCCCATTGACGGTGATACCCATCCCGGCTTTCCAGCACCGTGGCGTACGCCTCCGGTGCGGGATACCATTGCACCACCAGCGCATGCAGCCCCGCAGGTAAGAGCATGCACAGCAGCACCCAGGCAGTAAGCAGGATCAAGGCATTACGGCTGGAAGACCGATGAAAGCTAACCACCAGCCAGACCAGACAAAACCAGAAGCTGATGTACAACACAGCCAGGAGGCAGTAGATAGCAAAGGCAGCATCGACCGGGATCTGTAAATAGAATTTCGCGATGACCAGCAGCAGTAATAAGACCGACAGCACGCTGATATACCGGACCCCCATTTTTACATAAAGCATCTGCAACGGACGCGGAGTCTGACTCAGGACCAGCCGCCAGGTACCTCCTTCTTTTTCTTCGGACACCAGGTTGTAGCCGAAGGCAATAATGATGAGTGGGAAAAAATAAAAAAGCACAAAGCTGAAGTCCATATTGCCGAGCAACTGATACATGGGGTTCATCAGGTCGGTGGCGTATTTCTGCTCTTCCAGGTTGCGGATCGTTACGCTGACCAGGGAAGGATTGATATCCCGTTGGCCGATGGCCAGTCCGCTTAGTGCGGGGGTGGT
>JAGQXH010000118.1 GCA_020436695.1 Lewinella sp.
AGCAAAACCCTGCAGCCATTGCTCCATTAGGTACCAGGCCAGCGGGGCAGCAATGAGCAATCCGATGGTGACCAGCAATAAGAAATCTCTTGACAGCAACCCGACAATACTATTTACCGAAGCGCCTAACACTTTCCTGATCCCGATCTCCTTGGTCCTTTGCAGGGCGATGAAAGTAATGAGACCGAATAAACCGAGGCAGGAAATGACAATCGCAATAGTGGCAAAAACGTAGACCAGTTTACCAATCATCATTTCACTTTTGTAGAGTTGGTTATAGGTATCATCCAGAAAATCATATTCCAATGGGTAGCCGGGAAAAAGCTCCGACCAGACCGACTGCAATTGAGTGATCGTGGCCTGGGTTCCTCCGGCTTTAGTCTTGATCATAACCTTTCTACCTTGCCGGGGTGCCAGGCGGATCAGGAGGGGCTCAATCTCTCTGTGGATCGATTTAAAGTTAAAATCCTTCATAATACCAAGTATCCGAAGTCGCTCTCCACTGTTTTTATCCGTGATCATTTTGCCTACGGGGTCTTCCATCTGCATTTGCGTCACACCCGTTTCATTGATCACCACGCCGGCCGTATCGGAGACCATGTCTTCCTTAAAAAACCGGCCATCGGCCATTTCAATGTCAAATACATCAGCAAAACTCGCTTCTGTATTCAGCCGGTAAAAGTAATTGGATTGATCTTCGAGTTTACCTTCCCACTCATAACCTACGTTGATCCAGTTGATGTCAACCGGTGCACTGGTGGAACGCAATACCTCACTGATCGCAGAACTCTGCAGCAGTTTATCTTTCAAAACATCGTACTGTTCCCCTATCCGGTCATTAATGGGCAGCACCAGCACATTGCTTCGATCCAGGCCCAGATTTTCGTGCTGGATAAGATTGAGCTGATTGTGTACAGTGATAGTTGAAATGATCAAAATGGAAGATAGCACAAACTGGAAAACGACCAGAGACTTACGCAAGGATAAACTCCCCTTTTGCTTAAGCGCGCCGGTCTTCAACACTTTCACCGGCCGGTAAAGAGAGATCACAAAAGCCGGATACAATCCCGCAACAAAGGTAAGCGCGACGCCCAGACCAAGGATGGTAAGCCAAAACGCCGGCTGCTGCCAGGGAATAGCTATCGTTTGACCGGTCAGGCCATTTAGCAGCGGCAAAAGCAGCAGATCAAGTAAGAGTGCTCCCAGGAGCGCCATAAATACCAATAGGCCCGTTTCGGATAGGAACTGAAAAAGTATATTGTTCCGCTGAGCGCCGACGGCTTTTCGAATGCCTACCTCCCGTGCCCTTTTACTGGACAGAGCCGTACTCAGATTAACGAAATTGATGCAGGCGATCAGGATTAAGAACATAGCGGCTCCGAAAAAAATACGCATGTATTGGATCTTGCCACCGGAAGCGATACCCTGCTCAAATTTAGTCCACAGATAATTATCTTCAAAGGGGAACAACATCATCGCGTCCCCTCCCACTCCATATCCATCGGTATCTTTGTAAATGGGATTCACGTAGCCTTCTACCGCACTTGGAGCTACACCCGGGGCGAGTTTTGCAAATATCATGGCCCCTTTATTTCCCCAACCCTGAGCCCAGTTCGGATACTGTTCGGCCACCTGTTCGATGTTCAGCAGGAAATCAAAT
The DNA here is from genome assembly GCA_020436695.1 of Lewinella sp. Lineage (GTDB taxonomy): Bacteria > Bacteroidota > Bacteroidia > Chitinophagales > Saprospiraceae > Flavilitoribacter. The sequence goes on from JAGQXH010000118.1 coordinate 1,661, forward strand.
TGCAGGGAGGAATTACTACCGATATTACGAAATACGCCGGCTATGGTCTCTTCTCTGTCATCGTTCACCCGCAGCACGGCACCAACACTTTCCGTAAGCCAGTCCTCGCCGAAAAATTTCTTCGCCAGGTCTTCTGAAATATATATGGTCTCCAACTGCTTTTCACTATTCCCGATACTCCCGGCCAGCAAGGGAAAATCGAAGGTCTCAAAAACGGACGGACTGCCCCAGGCACCTCTTTCCATATAGGCCTGTTCACCCATTGCCAGTATAAGTTCAATATCGTCCTCAAAATAAGCGGGCTTTTCCACCCCATCGTATTCCTGGAAAAGATGGTACAATGCATATGGCCCGGCGCCCTGCGTAAAGGTCACCTCTCCCTCCGGCGAAAGTCCATTAAAATAGGCGCGATAGATGCGATCACCTTCCGGATGAAAATGATCTACATTGGATTCGAAGTGGACCCATAAGAGGATCAGCAGGCTACAGGAGAGACCGAGCGCCAAACCAAAGCCGTTGATAAAAGTGTACAGTCCGTTCCGGTAAAAATTCCGGAAGGCGACCTTCAGATAATTTTTAAAATAACTATACATGACCGGGTGATTTTTGTACGCAATGGAACGTCTGAAGGAAGAAGGGCGGCAAAAAAGAAGGACCTCCTTGATGAACAAGAACTTTGCCTTTCGCAATCCCACCTTTTTTATCCGGTGGTAAAATGCCTCGTGCAGATCGCCCTGGATCTCATCCAGCAGTTCCGGTGCACAATACCATTGCAGAAAGCGATCGGCCCATTTCGGGGGGCGGACATCTGGCCTGTCGGGAAATTGACGATCCATATTATCCATTCAGTTTAGGGATCATTGACCACATCTGTAGCCGGGTTTGCCTGATCTCAGCGATCATTTTGTAACCATAGGGAGTAGCTTCAAACAGGCGTTTGCGACGTCCTCCCCGCTCCGGGGTAGCTTCTCCCATCTGAGACCTTAGTACGCCTTTCTTTTCCAGGCGCTTGAGCACCGTATGCACGGCCGGTATCGAAATGCTTTTACCCACCATTCTTTCGTAAGCTTCTGCTATGGAAGTTCCATAAGCCTCTTCTTCAATCATCACGATGAGCAAAATACTTTCTTCCAAATGACCTAAACTTTCCATTTTACTATATCATTAATATTTGTATAACAAACCTACAAAACATTTCACTAATATCATTAACATTTGTATAAATTGAATAAAAAAAATACTTCACCCCTGTAGTTTCCTCATTAACACAGGCAGAATCCCCCGATTTTTACCAAAGAGGTTGAATTTCCACCTATCCATCGATACTTGTTTATTATTAAAAATGAAAAATTGTATTTTTAGCGGGATATAGAACATAATTTGGTCCGACCGAAACTATAAATCATACCTAATGAACGAAGAAAGGCCCTGGCTCAAACACTACCCGAAAGGGGTACCGGCCAATATCGATCCGGATGCATACCCCAACCTGGTGGCTATGCTGGAAGAGACTTTTGAGAAATACCGCAAATTGCCGGCCTTTGCCTGCATGGGCAAATCACTGACCTTTGATCAGATCGACAAGATGTCGCGCCAGTTCGGGGCGTATCTGCATTCGCGCGGCCTCGAACCGGGAGATCGCATCGCGCTGATGATGCCCAACATGCTGCAATATCCGATTGCGCTGTTCGGTGCTTTGCGGGCCGGATTGGTGGTAGTTAATACCAACCCATTGTATACACCGAGGGAGATGGAGCATCAGTTTACCGATTCCGGCGTAAAAGCCATTGTGATCGCTGAGAATTTTGCCGCCAACCTGGAAAAGATCATTGGTCATACCGAGATCAAGACGGTTATCCTCACCAGCATCGGAGAGATGCTTGGCGCGATCAAAGGCACAGTAGTCAATTTCGTGGTGCGGAAGATCAAGAAAATGGTGCCGAAGTTCAACATCGCCAATACCGTCAATTTTTCGGAGGCTTTATCTCAGGGTAAAAAATTCGTGATCAAGGAATTCCACAACGATCCTGACCGCGTCATCATTCACCAGTACACCGGCGGCACTACCGGCGTAGCCAAGGGAGCCATGCTGACCAACCGCAACCTCGTGGCCAATATGCAGCAGATCCGCGCCTGGATGATGCCTTACCTAAAGGAAAAGGAAGAGATCGCACTCAGTCCGTTGCCGATGTATCACATTTTCGCCTTTACCGTCAATGCGCTTGCGCTGATGAGTATCGGTACCATGACGGTACTGATCACCAATCCGCGCGATCTGTCGACGGTGGTCGGAGCGTTCAAAGACTACAAGATCACGCTAATGACGGGCATCAACACGCTCTTCAATGCGCTGGTCCATAACGCGGATTTCGCCAAGCAGGATTTCAGCAGTCTGAAGATAACCGTAGGCGGCGGTATGGCCGTACAACGCCCGGTAGCCGAAAAATGGCAACAGGTCACCGGTTGTGTGCTGAGCGAGGGATACGGGATGACCGAATCCAGCCCGGTAGCCTCCATCAACCCGCTGGACGGTACCGGCCGCATGGGCACTATCGGCCTGCCGGTATCCAGCACCCTGATCCGGATCGTAGATATCGACACCGGCAGCCCGCTCCCCATCGGCGGTACCGGCGAGATCCAGATCAAAGGCCCTCAGGTGATGAAGGGTTACTTCAACCGGCCGGATGAAACGGCTAAAACCGTGAAAGATGGTTGGTTGTGTACCGGTGATATCGGTGTGATGTCGGAAGAGGGTTTCATTCAGATCGTCGATCGCAAAAAAGATATGATCCTGGTTTCCGGCTTCAATGTGTATCCCAACGAGATAGAAGAAGTAGTGGCTGCGCATCCCAAAGTGCTGGAAGCTGCTGCCATCGGTATTCCCAGCGATAAATCAGGGGAAGTGGTGAAGCTGTTCGTAGTGAAAAAAGACAAGTCGCTGAAAGAAAAAGAATTGATCGAATATTGTCGGGAAAATCTGACGGGCTATAAAGTACCGAAAGAGATCGAGTTCCGTACCGAACTGCCCAAGACGAATGTGGGTAAGATCTTGCGGCGGGAGTTGCGGGAAAGTTGAGTTGGAGGCCACATAAGTCATCCCAGACTTTTAGACAGAACTGATGTTTTCAGGTTTGGCAGATTTTAGTATCCGTTTAGCGCATAAAATCTTGCTTAAGACACTTTTTATGTGCTAAACACATACAAATTTGAAAATCTGCCAAACCTTGCTATTCTGCTGAAAACCTGGGATGATCTATATCGTTTCCAGATCTCCTTATTACCTCACTCCATCCGCTTCGCCTCCATTCCCTGACCGCGCTGGTAGACCGTAATGCTTTCTGCATGAGCTTTTCCGGCTTCCAGATGAAATTCAACCTGGACATCATCTTCCTTGATATAGAATTTCTTCTCGGATGTAGGATACAGCTTCACTTTATTCCCACCGTTCGGTGCCCCCCACAGTTGTCCGTCTTCAAGGGTGATACTAACCCACATGTCTGGATTAACGGAATACTTCCCGGTATAGGCCTGTAAGATATTCTCGCTGATCGCTACCTCTTCCGGTTTATAGGTGATGCCCATTTCAGCCAGCATTTTTACCGCATTATCATTAGCCGGATTCATTTCCAGCGATTTTCGATACAATTTTTCTGCTTTCTCTTTGTCTCCTTTCTCCTTGTAAGCTTCCGCCAGGCTGTCGTATACATTGAAAGATTTAGGATAGTCCTCCACATTTTTCTGGAATACCGTGATGGCTTCATCTATGCGGCTTTCCGCCAGTAATTGATAACCAATCTGATTGATCAGGTTTTCGGGCGCCTTAGCGTCTTTCACCCCGAATTTTTCCTCCATCCGCTTATAGTAGGCGGCGATGGCCTCCAAACCACCATTGTTGAATACGGCCATCGGGTCTTTAATGTCCTTATAATCCTTAAAAATGGTTTCGAGGCCATAGTAGGTACTGCGATGTGGAATAGAGCCGTGATCTTCTTCATCCATCAGTCGGAATTCCCAGCTCATGTTGGGTGCGCTTTCCTCCAGAACCGCCGAAAGCTTCCAGGCACCACCCAGCATCGTACCACCTTCATTGGCCATGGTCATATACAGATTGGCGTCGTATTCGGGATTTGCCTTCAAATAGGTTTCCGCCTGATCGACCAGCGTCTGCTCATCCCACCACAAGCTCGGACTAATGGCCAGATAAGCATCAAACATTTCTGGCCGGTGCACCATAGTGTGAACGGCAAAGAGACCTCCGAAGGAATGACCGATCAGCACTTTGTAGGGTGCCGTACGGTAATCTTTCTCGATCTGCGGCATCAGTTCATCACTAATGAAGCGCAGCATATTATCTGCACCGCCGGCAGTCGGAAATTGATCTTTATTCCCTTTTAGGATCGGCGGAGTGAGATCGCGTGTACGATCCGTGGTATTGGGAATGGCTACCACGATCATTTCCGGAATGCGGCCCGAGCGGGAAAGGAATTTAACTGTACCGGTAGTGTGATGAAAATGTCCGTCTCCATCCAATACGTACAGTACCGGGTAGGGCCGCTCGGACGTTTCATAATCGTCGGGTAAACCCACCAAATAAGGTCGGTCTTCGTCCAATACATCAGAATGTAATGTGAACTTTTGTCCGATGGTAATTGGTTCTCCTTCCGGCTGGGCTGAAGCAAACGTCCAGAAAAGAGTTGCGCAAAATAACAGGCATAAGGGCCTGACAGGGTTCCAGTTCATTTTCAGGTGATTTTGTTAAAAATAATTTTCGGTGCCGGGTTTCAGTCTAATACTGAATACCCGGCACCGAAACTTCAATTTTTCGGCAGTGCCTGCCCTTCGATCCACGGTGCCCCCACTGATTTTAAAGCACTCTCCATTGCCGGAATGGCCTTTGTACGGATCTCTTCCAGTTCTGCCTTCAATGGTTCGTACTCACTCCTGGCCGTTTCCAGGCTTTGGCGGTGTGTAGCTGTCGGCCCGTAGGTAGTAGACATTCCCCGGATGGCAACAAATAGACGAGACTGAACGGTAGGTGGGTTACTCTCACCGATCTCTTCTTTTGCCGGGTCACCGTTCACTCGTTCCTGCAGATCCAGCATCCGCTGTTTCAAGTTGTGGAGTTGTTCATCCAGTTGACCAGGTTCCACCGCACTCCGTTCCAGCGCAGTTTGCATGGCGTTCACCCGGGCCATACTTTCCCCGAGGATATTTCCGGCAGCAGATATTTCCATTTGCAGCTCTTCCACTTCCTGGCGGAAAGCAGCTATTTCTTCCATAGCATCACCCGGCAATGCCCCTTTACGTAAGGGCACTACTTCAAATTCCATAGGACCGTCCAGTACGGTCACGTTGCCGTCCACCTGTTTGCTAAGCGTAACGGTATAAGTGCCCGGCACGGCCATCATACCGCGATTGCGCCAGCCGCCCCGACCGCCTCTTTGTTCCAGACCAACGGCCTGCCGGGAAGGATAAGTCAGATCCCAGTCTGTCCGGTGAATGCCTTTCGAAGTGGCTCCTTCCAGTTTTTTGACTACATTGCCTTCACTGTCTTTTACCGTCAGCCAGATCTTTGGCGCGTCCTGCCGGCGTTCGGCTTCCAGGGTTTCCCAGTCCGGAAAAGTGATCGCCTTTCCGTCTTTTTCCATCGCTTTTGTCTCTTTTATGCGTTCGGACTTGAGGGTGGTCAGGCCTTCTCCCAAATGATACGTGAAAACTGCTCCAAATGGTGGATTATCTGCAGCATAGGGTTCTGCCCCCTGAGAACTTACCACCGAGCGGGGAACGTACCAGTAGGCCTTACGAGTTGCAAATAAGGCCCCCTCTTCCGCGAGTTTGCTTTCCGAAATATCGCGAAGCATGCTATAGTCGTCCATTACGAAAAAACCGCGGCCAAACGAAGCTCCCACCAGATCATTCTCCCTTCTCTGGATGGTGATACCACGGAAGGAGATCGTCGGCATTCCTCCGGTGAGTCCCACCCATTTCTGTCCTCCATCAATGGTAAAGAAAACACCAAATTCCGTCGCAACAAATAATAATTCCGGCTTGACGTGATCCTGGATCAATCGCCAAACCAGATGCCGGTCCGGAATATTATTGCTGATGGATATCCAACTACGCCCCCGGTCGGTACTTTTCACCAGATAGGGTTTAAAATCGCCGTATTTGTGGTTATCGAGTGCTACGTATACGGTATTGGCATCATGCAGATCCGCCTTGATATCATTCACAAAGGCAGTTGACGGCACACCGGGAAATTTACCGACCTCGATCATCCGCCAGGTTTCGCCGCCGTTCTCCGTTACCTGTACCCGGCCATCATCCGTACCGGCGTAGATCAGGCCTTCCTGCAAGGGGGATTCGGCCAGTGAAGTAATGGTATTATAATTGGACATGGCTTTCATATCCCAGGGCGCATCCCAACCCCAGGTCTTACCCATGATCGGCATTCGCAGGCGATTACCCTTTCCGGTAAGATCACCGGAGATTGGCGTCCAGCTGTCACCGCGATCCTCGGAACGCCAGACGCGGTAGGATGCAAAATACAATCGGGCCGGATCATGCGGACTCACCAGTATGGGTGCATCCCAGTTGAATCGCTCGGGGCCCTCACCGGCACGCGGCTGCGGCTGAATATACACCTGCTCACCCGTAATGCGATCTACCCGATGCAGGCCGCCCTGTTGGGTTTCGGCGTACATAATATTGGGATTACCGGGTTCGGTGGCCGATTGGTGGCCGTCGGCTCCGAGTGTCTTGTACCAGTCGTCGTTCCGGATACCGTGATCGTTGTCGGTCCGGGATGGCCCACCGTGTGAGCCGTTATCCTGGGTACCGCCATAGATGTGATAAAAAGGTTGCTGATCATCAACAGCCACTTTGTAATACTGCGTGATCGGCATGTTATCAATGAAGCGCCAGGTGTCCGCCAGATCGAAACTCTCATATAGCCCCCCATCGGTTCCGATGAGTAGGTAATCAGGATCATCCGCCCGAAAGGCGATAGCATGGTTATCGGAGTGCTTGCCCCTCTCACTCAGTTGTGTAAAAGTGCGACCACCATCATCCGATACCTGCACCCTGGCATCCATGAGATACAGCCGGCCTTCCTGATGCGGCGAAGCATACAGTTCCTGATAGTAATGTGGGCCGGTGCCACCGGAGACGGCCGAAGAGCGTTTTTCCCAGGAAGCGCCCCGGTCGGTAGAACAGTAGAGACCTCCGGTAGTACGATCCGTCTCAACGGCCGCATAGATGATATCGGGGTGGTGTGGAGAAACAGCCAGTCCGATCTTGCCGACGTTGCCGCCCGGCAGACCACGGGTCAATTTTCCCCAACTTTCCCCACCGTCTCTACTTTGGTAGATACCGGATTCCGGGCCGCCTCCCATATAAGCAGCTATCGTACGGTGGCGTTGCCAGGTGGCAGCATACAGCAGGTCGGGATCGCGGGGATCAAGTGCTATATCCGTTACACCGGTCCATTCGTTATCCCCCAGGGTTTTCTTCCAGTTCGTACCGCCGTCGGTACTTTTATAAAGTCCCCGCTCACCTCCTTTGCTCCAAAGCGGCCCCTGCGCGGCTACCCAGATCACATCGGAATTTTCCGGATGAACAATGATCCTGGAAATATGCTCGGAAGCTTTCAGCCCCATATTCTTCCAGCTTTTCCCGCCATCGGTACTTTTATAGACGCCGTCGCCGAAAGCGACGTGACGGCCGCCTACATTTTCTCCCGTTCCCAGCCAGATAATATTCGGATTATTGGGATCAATAGTAATGCAGCCGGTAGAATAGCTGTTTTCCTTATCGAAGATGGGTTGCCAGGTGACCCCGGCCGTCGTGGTTTTCCAGACGCCACCGGAGGCGACAGCGACATACCAGACGTTGTCGTCTTCCGGATGGATCGCAATATCGGCAATGCGACCGGAGGTAAAAGCGGGCCCTATGTTTCGCCATTTGAGTCCCGAGAAATGTTGTGAATTCAGCAGATCGGATGACTCTTTCTGAGCGTACAGCCCGATGCATAACAGTAACAGTAAAGTGGTTAATGACAATTGGAATTTCATACCAGTTCGTTTCTTTAGGTTGTTATTGGATTGGACGAACCTAAAGTTAATAAGAACTGGGTAATTTATTTTAGTCGTCAGTCAATGGTCGTTAGTCATCAGTCTTACTCTGTGTAAGCAAAATTTAGGCTACAAGTCAGGTTCATCGGGATAGAGGCGCACATTCTTCAGCAATCTGGACTAATTTTCCACAGCGATTGACTAGCGACTTAGATTAGTTAGCAGCAGCCTCCATCCTATAACTCAACCGATACTCAAAGCGGTCAAACAACTGCACCCCTTTAAAAATGAGTTCCTGCGTTCCTGCTTCATAGGGTTGATCGTAGCGAATGAAGTGGATGCCCAGGAAATCATCCATACCGATGAGGGTATCTAGGGTAAGGCGACGTGGGGCTACGGCATCCGGAAAACGCCTTAAAGCCCGGTTATAGACCTCCATAATGCTGTCTTCCGTACCCGTGTTATCCAATTCAACGAGCAGAAAGGCCGCAACGGAATATTCACGCGATTGCGGATCAGGTTCCAGTGTGTAGGGAAGATCATACACCGTTTTGGAGGAATCAAAAGTCAGATCACGGAACATTTTCTGGTCGATCACCCGCAGGCTGTCCGCATCCTTTTCCAACAGGTAGCTCAGGAACAGGATCTCATCGTCCTGTGTAGAAAAGGTAGTAGCATTTTCACTGATATCCAGCGCCCGCAGGCTCAGCAGGTCGATGCGGCGGATGGATCTTTGCGGCGCTTCCTCTTCATGGGTGGTTACCGGTGGATACATTTTGGGTTGACAGGCAAGAAAACCGACCAGCAGGAACAGGCTTCCGGGCAGCAGTACGGCAGTATATCTGCGGGTAAGGTAAAGGTGTTTAGTGGCCAATGGTTTACACTTTGGTACAGGCCACCAGATAGTATCCCCACCGTCCGCGCTCGTAGGTTTTCTTCTGCGCCAGCCCCGTTTTGTAGTGAATCCGGGAGAAGTAAGTGGCCGTTTTAAATAAATTATAGGCTTTGGTCCCGATCATTCCGGCCAAAGCCGCCCAGTAGATCCTTTTCACCGAAGGTTTGATCTGTTGGGAAACATCGACAATATCGAAGTGGTCGAATCCATTTTCGCGGCCGGTGTCCTGCAATTCGTCCAGAGAAAGAATATCCGAGATGGCCCAGCCATTGAGCATGATCTGCATATCTGTATCTTCGGCAATATTGTAGGTATAGGGCTTAAAAGTATCCGCAAAAAGGATCTTGCCACCGGGTTTGAGGATGCGGTACATTTCCCGAAAAAAACCGGCCTTCTCCGGTGCGGAGCCAAAACTTTCGATCGCCCAGACGGCATCGAAAGTAGCATTATCAAAATTGGTAGCAAGATAATTCTGGCGGGAAAACGACAGCAACTGATCCAGCCCTTTTTCGGCAGCCAGTTTCCGGGCAGTAATTACCTGCTTTTCACTTAAGGTAATGCCATCCACCCGACAGCCCAGCTCTTGGGCCAGAAAAATACCCGAACCGCCGATACCGCAACCAGCATCCAGCACCCGGTCGGAGGCCGTTATACCGCCCAGTTGCATCAGGCGGGAATTCGTATTAAGAATGGCCTCCGTATTACTGGTCGTTCCTTCATCCCAGACGCCGTAGTGCAAACCGGCAGCAGCCTCCAGGTTCCAGAACATCCGGTAATGCACTTCCGTCTGGTCGTAATATTGCTCGACTTCCTTGCTGGTGAATTGTTTCATTCTAAAACGGTTGACGGGGCGAAGATAGGTGATTTAAACGGCTTTAATACAATAACTCTCCTGGCCCCACGCGCACATTGCCTTGATGGCCGGGAGCATGTATGGCATGACTTCGACCATGTTTTCCATGCAACGCCAAGCCATCAAGGCCATTGATTAAAAGCTGATTTCCGTGCAATTTGTCATACACACCCTGGCTCCTATAAGCTCCCTATCCACCATTTGCCGTCTATCGTTTGCCGCTACTCCCTGACGGGCGTTACCTCGTAGCCGGCCTGACGCAACAAACTGATCACTCCCTCTTCTCCACCAAGGTGCCCGGCCCCCACGGCAAAGAACACCGATCCGGCACCCATCATTTCCGCCATCTGGGGAATCCAGTTGCGGTTGCGCTTTTGCAGCAGCAACTCTTCGTAGCCGCCCAGACCGTCCGGATCGCTATCCATCATATTCTGCATACCCTGAATATCCTGTTCTTTGTACATTTTCACCATTTGATCGAGTTGGTTCTCTCCGGTATCTGCTTTTTCCGCCTTAATGCTCGACATCAGCATTTTGGCCTGCGCATCGTAGGGAATACTATCAAAGAGACTCATCTGGAATTCCATGGTTTCCAGTCCGGCAATATCCTTTTGCTTGGCTTTTGCGGCCTCCGTCAATTCCATTTCGTAGGATACCATCCCCCCTTCAGCTTCATCTCCTCCCTGGCCGAAACCCATCATATTTTCTCCGCCGCCGGCCAGTACGGACAGGAACATCGGCTTGATGCGTTCGAGCAGCATGAGCGGCAGCCCCATTTCGTTAAAATGATCACTTACCAGCTCGTAATCTTCCTCCGAGAGCAAGTCACGTAGCGTTTTGTTGTCCTTCATATACATGCTGGACATCATGCCCACGATCTTGCTGAAATCGGTCATGTCTTCCATATCGATCTCAAAAGCGACGCTCTGCGCCTCATCAAGAGCCTTTTGCATGTAAGGTGTAAAGAAATAGTCTTCTTTGTCGATAATATGTATCGTGCCGAACAGATAGGACGGTTGCTGGAGGTCTTTCCCACTGATCTTCCACAACAAAGCTTTTTCGGTAGGGATGAATTGTTCATCAACCTTAACCTGCGACCAGGCCATACCCGTTACACCCAATAGTGCGCCTAATACGATCAGGACTTTTTTCATTGATTACAATTTTCTTAGATGAATAATACGTTAATACCAGGAATAGGGCAATCCATCTGACAAATCACTCCATGTAAGCAATAACTTCCAGCGTGTGTTCTTATTGCTACAGGATAGGTTAGTCCGGAAGTCAATAATATCGTATATTGAGACAAAATAGATAGGTGTTCAGTTTTGCAAAGTTACGAACTTCTGGCATTATATATAAAATCCCTATTTTAGCCCCCGAGTAATAAAATACAGAAAATAACCTATGGCCATAGTCATATCGTTGTTGAACCACAAAGGAGGTGTAGGCAAAACAACCAGTACCATTAATATCGGTGCCGGTCTGGTAGAACTGGATAGAAGAGTACTGCTCCTTGATCTGGACCCTCAGGCCAATCTTTCACTATCTCTGGGTGTAGGCCGCCAGCCGACTACCCTGTATGAAGCCCTGCGCGGCGAAGCCGATCTGGCTCCGGTAAATGTACGCCCCAATCTGGATGTTGTACCCTCAACCCTGGACCTGTCAGGCGCTGAAATGGAGCTGATCAATGAGGCCGGGCGCGAATATATCCTGCGCGAACTGTTCGAAGGTGTCCGCGATGCCTATGATTTTATAGTCATCGACTGCCCCCCTTCGCTGGGTCTGCTCACGCTGAATGCGCTGACCAGTAGTGATTACGTGATGATACCCCTCCAGACGGAGTTTCTGGCCCTGCAGGGGCTGGCCAAGATCAAACAGGTGATCCAGAAAGTGAAACTGCGGCTGAACAAGAAGTTGGATATCCTGGGCGTACTGCCCACTATGTACGACGGGCGGAAGGTACTGAACCGGGATGTGGTGGAAACCATCCAGAAGTATTTCGGCCATCTGGTCTTCGATACTTATATCCGGGATAATGTCGCGTTGGCGGAGGCCCCGGCCCAACGGCAGGACATTTTCACGTATAACCAAAGCAGCCCCGGTGCGGAAGACTATTTAAACCTCTGCAAGGAAATTCTGGAACGGACCCAGGTGAAAGCTTGACTTGTACCAATAAATTTATAACCCTGATATTTTGGCAAAGAAAAGATTTACAGATAACTTCGAAAGTCTGTTCGGCGATCCAATGGAGGATTTACAGCCGGAAAAAGAAGGGACCAGAGCCGCCGGTCGGGCTGCCGGAGATGACTCTGTAGTTGCTGACGAAGACGGTAAAAAAGCCGGAGGAAAGGATTTCACGGATTCCCTGCAGTCTTTTCTCTCCGAAACCTTTGAGGAGTCTTTCGAAAGACAGATGGCTGAAGTGGAAAAGCAGAAAACATCCGCTCAGCCTACACGCCAGCCCAGGCGCAGACGTAGTAGTCTGGATATGCTCATTCGCAGTACCGTTGAGCCTTCTACGGTCGAGATCGAGGAAGGAGATCAGCCCAAACGGCGACGCATCACGCTGACCTTTGAACAACAGAAGCTGGAAAAACTGAAGAATATTGCCAAAGTAGAGAAAGCCATGCTGAAGGACATCATCAACGAACTCGTCGGTGATTACATCCGGAAGTATGAGATGGGAAAAGGCAAAAATCCTTAACAACTCCCCTTACTGCTAAATACACACATTTGATCGGGTAAAAGATGCTTTTGATCAAAATCGTTTTCATCATTGCCTGTAGTTAGGCAATTTTGTCATGCCTGCCGATTTAACACTTTTTAACGGCAGCAACGGACGGTGACCTGCAACTATATGAACCCCACCACCGTCCTTAAAAACGTAATCCATTTTCTGATCGACTGTTATTTTTTCATTTAAACCCGACTAATTGTGAGTATTTTCAAATCCATTTTCACCCTGGCCTTACTGGCCCTAACCATTACGTTATCCGCTAATAATGATCCCGGAAAGCTCAGGATCAAGAGTAAAGTAGTTGAGGATAATGCAATTGTAATTCAGGTTTTTAATCTGCAGCAAATGCCTACCAGCGTAAGTATCAGTGATCTGGAGGGTAGCAATACCTACTTCCAGAAGAATATACGCCGGCACAATGGCTATTCACTCAAACTCGACCTGGCCGAACTGACCGATGGACGCTACATCCTGGAAGTGAAGCAGGGAGAGGTGATTAAAAAGCAGATTATTTTAATCCGTGGCAATTATCCGCAACTATCCTCTATAGCAGGTTAGAACTAACCCAAACATCTAAACTGCGGAGAGGCTGTCTCAAAAGTAAAGAGACAGCCTCTTGGTTTTAAAATCATTGAGGTTTTTCGTATCTTAAGGATATGGG
>JAGQXH010000119.1 GCA_020436695.1 Lewinella sp.
CTGGCGTTGTATTATTTTAAGGGATGGAACCTGAACCGGGGAGAGATCGTAGTAGACACGTTCAAAAAAATGGAGGAACGGACGCTGAGCTCCACCCCCCTGCCGGTGCCTTTGGTTCCGGAAATGGGAGATAATTATCCGGTTTTCTACCGGGATACGCTAGTGATCTTTGCCAGCAATCGAAGTGGTGGTTACGGCGGTTGGGATCTGTATAAATGCAGCAAAAAGAACGGCCGGTGGCTGGCTCCGCAAAATCTGGGGCCAAACGTGAATTCTGCGTTCGACGAGACGACTCCCTTCTTAGCCAATGACGGCCAGACCTTATACTTTAGTACCAACAACAGCCGGATCAGTATCGGTGGGCTGGACGTCTGCCGGACACATTTTATCGCGAGTCAAAATATCTGGTTGCCTCCGGAAAATATAGGCCTGCCGGTAAATTCTGCTGCGGATGATGCTTTTTACTCGATCGCTCAGGATGGATTTACGGCTTATTTTGCTTCCTCTCGGAAAGACGGCTATGGAAAAAGGGATATTTACGCTGCTTTTTATCAGGACTTTCTTCCGGAAATGGAATATCCGCCCGGCTATTTTGACGGGCTGGACAAGCAGGTAAACATCCCGCCACCTCAACCGGTACCAGTACAGGGGGCGTCTCCCAAAGTTAATGTTCCAAAGGTGGAAGAGATCAGGGTGAGCGGCGGACCGGATTTTGGATCGGACAACAATACTCCCGTACAGCCTGTTACGCAGGGCGGTCAAACTAATCAGACAGCTCCTCCTCCCTCCATACCCGTAGCTTATGATCCTCCTGCCGGGAATGAATATACGCCGATCTCCCTTGATGCCGGTGGACCGGCCGTTCATCATTTTGATGCGTTGGACAAAGTGAGCAATCAACTGATCAGCCAATCCGACCTGAAGCTGGTCATCACGGCTTTTCAACTTAAAGAAAGTCAGACGGGGCCTTCTCTGTTTGCAGCCATTCAAAAAGCGGAAACGGTGGCCCAGTATCTCCTCCGCCGTGGTGTACGCGGAGAACAGCTTTTTATGCGTGGCGTACTCACCAATAGTTCTGAGCAAAGCAATCAGGTGGAAATAGCTTTTACCTCTTCCTCAGGACAAGTGCCGGCCGGGCTTCCATCCATTGGCAAAGGCGATCCCGGGCTGCAAAATGATCTGTTGATCAATCAGCCGCTGCACTATAAAATCCAGGTCGCTTCGGCCCAGCGGGAGATCCGTGAAAGTTACCTGGAGGGATTTGCGGATCCCATGGTAGAAAAGACCCCGGATTTTGCCTATTATCGCTATACTTTGGGGGCCTTCCTGGATCGATCCGAAGCCGAGCGTTTTAGACAAAAGATGAAAACCAATGGACGTACCAGTGCTTTTTTGGCCACCTACAGGTCGGGATGGCGGATGGAACGATAAGGGCCGGGACCTGGAATTGTAAAATTCCACGTATCTTAGGGCTTTTTAACGGCTACCCCCAAGGGAGTGCAAGCATACTATATGAAAAGGATTGATTTTTTGGTAGAAGGTCTTAAAGACCTGAAAACGGTTGGTACCATCACCAGGAGCTCCCGTTACCTTTGCAAGAACATGATCAAGCACATCAACTTCCAGGAAGCTGATCTGATCGTGGAATTGGGTGCCGGCGACGGCGTGATTACACGCTTCATCCTGGAAAAGATGAAACCGAATGCCAAACTATTGGTCTTTGAAGTCAATCCGAAATTCTGCGAGATCCTGCGTAACATTGGAGACGATCGTCTGATCGTTGCGGAAGATTCGGCGGAAGAACTGGCAAACTATATGCAACGCCTTAAGGCAAATAAAGTGGATTATGTCGTTTCGGCCTTACCTTTTGTGGCCTTGCCCAAGGAACTGGGACTGGATATTGTGAGTAAGTGTCACCAGTTCATGAAACAGGGAGGACGTTACGTTCAGGTGCACTATTCTCTGTTAACCAAAAAATTATACCAGAGCGTTTTTGGAAACGTAGATGTCAATTTTGTGCCGCTAAATGTACCTCCGGCTTTTGTTCTGGTGAGCGAGAAAAAATAGTCTGGAATATTTTTTATCTTTGAACTGATACATCTTATGTACAATCATCGTTCAGGGGCTGTCCAATAAGTAGATTAAGATTAATAGGATATTTGCAACTGTAACTATGAATTGAACATATCACCGGGCAGTCCCGCCTTTTCTTCTCAGTAATAAGTGGTGGTTATTTCGCCTTACCCAACTTCAGTGACTGCAGATTACCTGCAAACAAATTCACTTCCTCGTAGGTATAGATCACGTTATTGCGTTCCCGCTGCGCCTTCAGGGCTACGCTGATCATCTCATCCAGCAACTGCGGGTAGGATTTTCCACCGGCCTTCCAGAGATAAAAGGAAAGCGAGCCGGGGATGGCATTGATCTCATTAACGTAAACGGACTGATCTTTCTGATCGATCAGAAAATCGATGCGGGCTACTCCGGCGCAATCCAGGGCTTTGAAAGTAGCCACTGCCAGGCGCTGGATCTCCTGCGCCTGACCATCAGGTAGATCGGCGGGTAATTTTCTCTTGGCTCCGCTCATCCCTTTGGTGCTGTCGGCCACGTATTTATCCTGATAACTCAGGATCTCACCGGTGCGTAGCGGTTCCTCACAGGGAGAAGCTTCGGCCGTTTCATAATCACCCAGCACCGAGCAATTGATCTCCTTGAGATCGGTAACCATGGGCTCTATCAGAATGCGACGTGAAAAGGAGGCCGCCTGATCTACTGCTTCCTGCAATTCTTCTTCATTATCCACTTTGCTGATACCTACACTCGAACCGGTATTGGCCGGTTTTACGATCACCGGATAGCCCAGTTCTTCTTTTATTTTATTGCGCAGCCCAGCTTCATCTTCCAGCCAGTCTTTCAGGTAAAAAGAAATGAAGTCCAGCACTGGAAGACCGTTCTCGCGCAGGATCATTTTAGTGTAGATCTTATCCATACCGGTAGCGGAAGACAGTACGTTGCAGCCGACATAAGGAACGCCCATCAATTCGAACACACCCTGAATAGCACCATCTTCCCCGAAGGTGCCGTGCAGAATAGGGAAGGCGAGATCTATCGAATGCTCTACCGGTTTTTTAAACAAACCCTCCCGTACCTGCACCAGCTTACCGGCATTGGCGTGCGGTACGATCCGGACTTCATCACAACTGCCGATCAGTGCTTTGAGGTTCTTATAATTGCTGATCTCCAGCAAGCCTTCTCCAGTCAGCCACTGCCCTGTTTTGGTGATGTATACCGGCAGGATATCGTACTTATCCTTATTCAGGGAGTCGATGGCTTGCAGGGCCGAAATAACTGATACCTCATGCTCCACCGAGCGACCACCAAAAAATACGGCTAGCTTTATTTTCATACGCTTGGGTTTTCTGACGCAAAGTAAAGGATTCGGGGGCAGACGGCCTAGTTGTTTGCTGAAAAGGTATGAGTCCGAGAGAAGAAGTCGCTGGCTATCGGCAGTGATGTTTTAAAAATCGTAGCGAACTGGTGCCATTTGTCTCTTACTAAAAAAATATCTATGTTTAGAATGCTGGTCAGTGATATGAGAATTAGGGTATGTTTAGATTTGCCACCTGGAGCCAATTGATGGAATTTTAAACATACGCTGATAAGGGGAGTAGGTTGTATGCCTACAAGGCCCAAATTGTAAAACAATGAACGGGAATTATTTTTTAATTTTTATTCTTTGGGTTACTATTTTGGGAATGGGTTCCTGTACGAAAAAAGAACCCATTTGGGAGGAAAGATCCGAACGGATCTGTTACGAAAAAAGTACTGATACAGGATGGGTAGAATTGAATATCCGTGATACTTTCCGATTATTTTATCCGGCGCAAGATACGAGTCTGGAAGTTTGCAAAGACTGCCGACCTGTACGGCTGGCAAACAAAAACTATGATGCTTCCGTGGCCAACTACTATTCCAGTTATGCTCAGGTTGGGTATTGCGGTGCCATTACCGACCCGGAGCCTTGCCTGGTATATTACCTATTCAATCCTTCCGACTTCATCGATGTGGATTACCCGGATCAATTCAACTTAAATTACAGAGGTACTTCGGTACTGCTTGATCAGACCGTACAGTTTTGTCATGATGATCAGCTTATCGGAGTTTTATACTGGGGAAGATCACCGACGGAAGATCTAGTTCGAGGTAGAATGTATTTTACTAACTTTACCGATGAGAACCACTTATTCTTTATGGGAGATTTATGGGCCCGGCTAGAAGATATGAATGATCTGATCAGTATATTGGGTACCATTGAACCTTATTAATTCAAGGAACGCAACATGCGTTATTTCGCCGAACTGGCCTACCTGGGAACCCGTTACTTCGGCTGGCAGATCCAACCCGGACAGATCAGTGTGCAGGAAACCCTGGAGCGGGCTTTTTCCACTATCCTTCAGAAAAAGATAGAAGTGGTAGGTTGCGGACGTACAGATACGGGGGTACATGCGAGCCAGTATTTTCTGCACTTCGATTTTTCCGGAGAATTCCCACCGTATTTCCTTAGTCGGATCAATAAATTTTTGCCGCCTGATATTGCACTATTTCGCATATTTCCGGTAGCGGAAGATGCCCACGCCCGTTTTGATGCTTACCATCGTGCTTACGAATACCGAATCCACTTTCGAAAAGATCCGTTTCAACAGAATACCAGCTATTATTTCCCTTACCCCCGGCATCCTGATCCGGATAAGCTGCAGGCAGCGGCCCGGCTGTTGCTGGATTTCGAGGATTTCTATCCTTTCTGCAAATCCAATCACGATTCCCAGACTTATCGCTGTACCCTGCACCGTTCGGAATGGGTGCTTCATCCGGGTCATGAAAGCATGAGTTACCACATTGCCGCCAATCGTTTCCTGCGTGGTATGGTACGCCTCATTGTCGGCATGTGCCTCAATGTAGGATTGGAAAAACTGCCGCTGGAAACGGTGCGCCAAGCACTGGAAAAACAAACCCGACTGGGCCGTAGTACCAGTGCTCCGCCGGAAGGCCTTTATCTGAGGGATATCAGGTATCCTTTTCTGGACTGAATTTGATGCTTAAAGTCAGGTTTGATCAACTATCCCGGATACAAGGGAGAAAATCGATGCGGATCAAGACATTCCCGATGTTAAATGGTTCGATGGCTTGTATGGTTAGTATGGCTGAGCTGCCTAGCCATACTAACCATTTAACCTCCGCACGATGAATTGGTGCTTCACGGACCATCCATTAGAAAGTAGTCAAAATCAAACAATCACGTTATTTAGTAACCCACCAGCCTTCCCGTGAGGCATCACTGCTCGAATAGGAAAACTCATACATCAGGGTGCCACCGGCATCTTTTAAGCGAATAGTCCCTCCCGAATTGAGCAGCCGGGCGCTGCTTAAAGTAACGGCCAGGCCCATACCTGGAGCCAGGCTGATCTGTTGTAATGTATCCGTGCGATCCCGGTTATCGGTAATCGTCCAGCCGTTGAGATCTATGTCCTCATTGGATCGGTTGAAAAGAAACACCTGTTCGTTTCCTGTTTCCGGGCCGTCCGGATTGACCATAGCAGCCAGGATCAGAACGGCATCATCCGGCACTTCCGGTGTGGGCGGAGTAGGTGGCGTCGGTGGAGTAGGCGGTAAGGTCTGGGTAGCTAACGCCAGTGCTCTGGCTGCATTGATTTTCCCGTAGCCGAACCACTCAGAATGTCCATTGGTGTCGTAATGCCCTTTTTGTTGGCCTAATACGGGATCGGCTTCCGGGTCAATGATCTTATCCGCGCTTTCTTCCATGATGCGCTTAATTTCCAGGGCAGTGAGATTCGGATTGGCGGATCTGATAAGCGCTGCCACCCCGGCAGCCAGAGGCGTAGCGGAAGAAGTACCACCGAAATCACCGGTATACCGGCTACCACCGGTAAAGTCATAACCGTAATCCTCGTTATCGGTCGTCCAGATACCGCGGCCGGGAGCCTGGACATTATAATCCATGGGGTGAAAGTTATTGCTGGGCGCACAGATGCTGATGTCCGCGCCCCAATTGCTGTACCAGGCCTTTTTATTCAGACTGGTTGAAGCCGCTACTGCGATCACATCCGGGTGAGCGGCATGACCATTGAGGATGGCACCGCGCTGGATAACGATACCGCGACTGGGATCACGCCAGCGAAAGAAGGTATTGTTTAGGTCCTGAACGGGGGCATTGTAGTTGCCGGCGGCAAAAAGAATAGCGCAGCCATTTTTATTGGGGCCACCGGTACGGGCCAGCCGGGTCATCTGATCATAAATAAACTGGTTTAAAGGTGCATACACCGGCACCGGTCCCCAACTACACGACAGCACATCTGCCCGTTGACCGGCATATTCAAAGATCTCCCATAATAGGTTGTCGTCAGCCGATAAAGGAAAACGAACGGGCAGAAAACTACAACCGGGAGCAATGCCGACGATACCCTGACCATTTTCTTCGCCGATGGCCACTCCGGCACAGGGCGTACCGTGATAATCACCGTTAGCCTGGGTGGGCAACGGCATGTTATCATTATCTACAAAGTCGATCTGATAAGGGATCTTACCCAGGCCGCTAAGATCCGGATGGGTAAGTTCAAAACCATCGTCGATCACTGCTACAGTAACTGCACGTGATCCACGACTGATATCCCAGGCATTCACGGCATCCACATCAGCACCGGCGATCACTTCCAAACCATCCCAGCTGCGCAGGTGCCACTGCCTTTCAAACAGTGTATCGGTAGGCAGATAGGAGGCTTCATATCGGTTAACCAGATTGGGTTCGGCAAATTCCACCATAGCGTCTTCTTTAAGCGCTACGGCGGCCTTTAGCGGGTTTTTCCCGGTGGCATCCGTCACCCGTACCAGGAAGGCGATCTTTTCGGAAGTATAGCGGCGTACGATCTCCAGCATGTATTTTGCCAGCAGCGCAATAGCTGCATTTTCATCCGTACTTTCCACAAACCGGACGATGATCTCATCGGTGATGTAATACCGGGTAATGGGATCACCCACCGGATTATAGGCGTGGTGCACTACAGCTCCTTCCGGTAGCTGCTTCCGCAAATACGACATCAGTTCATCCCGTTCTCCGGTAATGGAGCGGACTTTATATACCTTATCGTGTACCTGCTTTACCTGTTGAACTTCCGGAAGTCTTTCCAGAGAAGGGAGCACCCGTTTATCGGGAATGATAGTAGTGAAAAAATCGGGTTCGCGTTCAATAGTTATGGCTTTACCACCACGCAGAAGGGGATAATTGGTCGGCATTTTGGCGTTTTTTGGGTTTGCAGTAAGATGATCATTAAAGTAAGCGCCGTATTACGCTTAACTTTTATATTATAAACAACTGGCTATGTCGCGTTCGGGTTGCGAAAAGAGGAAAGTAAATGAGGAATAATTTTGCGGGAGCGTAGGTTTTCAGGCCTACGCTCTCCAGGTATTTTGTCAATTAACTACAATAAGGCATCGATCTCTTCACAAAGGCGGCCAAAGATGTTCTCTATTTCACCGACTCCATGCACCTTCACTGATTTCTCTTTGGTAGCGTAGTAATCGAATACCGGAGTGGTCTCTTTCTTATAGACATCGATACGGTTTTGGATAATGGCTTCATCCAGGTCATCCGCCCGTCCGGAGGTCTCACCCCGTTTCTTGATCCGGGTAACGATCTCAGAATCGGGTACGTCCAGCATAATAAGCTTGGAGATGGAGTCTCCCTTCTCTGCCAGCAACTCATCGAGTGCTGCGCACTGTGGAATAGTACGCGGGAAACCATCGAAAATATAGCCTTCTACGTCCGGATTGGCTTCTACCTTATTGCGCAGCATGCCCACGGTAACCGAATCCGGCACCAATTCGCCTTTGGCAATGTAACTCTTGGCTTCAAGACCAAGTGGTGTATTATTGCCCATTTCATACCGAAACAGATCCCCGGTGGAGATGTGCAGCAAATTATATTTTTCCACAAGTTTAGCGGCCTGGGTACCCTTACCTGAGCCCGGAGGGCCAAATAAAATCAAATTGATCATGCTTAAAAATTCTATGTCTCGATGAAAAGCAGGTGATATTTGGTCTGGACTTTCTACACCATTTTGACTATTAGACAAAACCGGCGTCACTTTGGTTATTTCGGGGAATGAGCTAGTGCAAGATGTATGATGGTGCTCCCCGATGTGATTTAGTTGCGCGAAATTAAGAAATTATCGGCTTCTACCGGGGTAAGCACTCAAGATTTATTCCCAGTACGTAATTTTCGACAATGCCAATACGCTGGGCTGTCTCGGATCCGGCGAAGCCCTGGATCATATTGTCCTTTAATTGTAAACGTGCCAACGCCGTAAGTGATTGGGCCAGCGGCAGGTAAGACCAATGCCATCGTTCTTCATTGTAGCCGGCAGAACGGCCCGCAGTATAAGGCTGGCAAAATCCGAATTCGGCGGCATTGGCCAGCAACCATTCGTATACTTTTTTTCCGTCACCGGAAGCAAAATATTCGTTATTCAGATTCACCAGGTCAACATCTGTCCCCCAGTGATGGCGGGAAGAACCCGGCATAGAACTATATTCCAGGATCTTCAGGGCCCGTGTTTTAGGATCGGGATAGGTCTCTGCTGCATTTTTGCCGTTCTCGATCTTGCGGCTGCCGTTCCACTTGGCTTCCCAGATCCCCTTCTGCATATCGAAATTCCGGGCAGCGGAGATGATCGTCAGTGTAATACCGTCGGCTTTTGCGGCTTCATACATACGTAAGAAAGCGGCGTAGGTCTCTTTATGCAGGTGGCGACCGGCCCGGTCGGCGTATTTAGTATCCACTGCGACGAAATCGGGATGAGTAGCCGGATCGAATTGCCCCATTACATATTTAAGGTCATATCGGAAGGTATCCGGATTGAATTCCGGCGTATCCACCGACAGGGCAGCCGCCAGTTTATTTTCTTTTTCAGGGCCCCCTTCATTATTGGTTTCCGGCGTATTAGAACAGGCCAGCAGACAAAGGCCCAGCAGGCCGGTGATGATCATGCTTGTTTTGGTCACTATTAGTTTAATTTTTTGCACAATTGTGATAGGTCAATGAATCATAAGTCTTGCATATACAGCGTCAATATTCAAATTCCATTCGCTCCATTGGGTAGCCGAACAAGCATTTCTCCTTGATCAGGGCCGCCACTTTAGTCGGCACCATGGTCTCCCAGCCCGTTTCGCCGGTGCGGATCATGGCCAGGATCTCTTTTGAGAAAATGTGGAGAATATCCGGATTATACCCTTCTACATCAGTGATCTGCTTATTGTCCAGCAAATGCTTATAGAGGAATTTTACCCCTTCCGGTACCGGAACGTTCTGGGCCGTCATGAGTTCGGCGCTCCCCTCCTGCATGGCCGGATAGACGTAGATCTTCACGTTGCGGTTGAACAACTCGCCAAAGGCTGCCAACAGCCGCCCATCCATATTTTCGTAGTATTTGGAATTGATGAGGTCCAGCAATGGGCGTACCCCGAGTACGATGCCGAGGTTCGGGATCTTGTAGTCGGAAAGATAGCTCACCAGTTTTTGGTGTTCTTCACAATCGGAAACGATCACGGTCTGTCCCATGGCATTGAGCAATTCAGCGCGATCGAGAAAATCTCTTTCATCTATCTCGCCGCCGGCCCGCAGGTTGTCCATGGTGATCTCCGTGAGTAGGAAGCAA
Source organism: Lewinella sp. (assembly GCA_020436695.1). Classification (GTDB taxonomy): domain Bacteria; phylum Bacteroidota; class Bacteroidia; order Chitinophagales; family Saprospiraceae; genus Flavilitoribacter. The sequence goes on from JAGQXH010000119.1 coordinate 9,729, forward strand.
CGTTTGGTGTCTACTTCGGGCTCGTGCCGGAATTGCTGATAAGCCGACCGGATCATGTCCTGATTTACAAGCGTAGGCGGGCGGAAACTTCCCCTGACTACGAGCACATTGCGGCGGTACAAAAATTCTGAGGCGTGTACATTGCGGCCATCCGGGCCGAACATGGCTACTTCCGTCAGTTTATGTTTAATCATCCAGAGACTGACCAGGCGGTTGTCCACTTCCATGAAATCGGGCCCCGTCAGTCGGATCATGTCGATCATGACCCGGTCGCGGAGGCTGTCTATGAGTGATTCTACCAGTATTTCCGGCTGATCGTGGTATCGGTAGCAGGCGTAGATCAGGTTGACACCCAGAATACCGATGGCCTGTTGCTGCAACTGGTTGTCGTTGTCGAGCATCCGCACGTGCAATACCAGATCGTTTGTTTCCCCGCTGGGATGCAACTGGAAGCGGATACCCAGCCAGCCGTTACCGGGTATGGTACGGCTGAAGTTGATGGCGGCAATGGTATCGGCAAAAACAAAAAAATTGGTTTCCGGTCGTTCCGTGCGCAATCGGGAATTCATCAGATCGTATTCGTGATCCAACATTTTGTACAGGCGGGCCTCACATACATAGCGGCCACTGCTTTCCATGCCGTAGATATGATCCGAGTAAGTTTTGTCGTAGGCCGACATGGTTTTGGCGATGGTGCCGGCCGCAGCTCCCACCTGAAAAAAGTGCCGGGCTACTTCCTGTCCGGCCCCGATCTCGGCAAATGTGCCATAGATGGATTCATCCAGATTGATCTCCAGGGCTTTTTGTTCAGTCTCAAGTAGTTGGCGCATAAAATTTTACGGTTGACGGTGAACGGTTGACGGTCAAGAGCTGACAATGATGGATCAGCGGCTGACGGCAGACGTTTGGTGGGCTTGCGTGGTCAAAATTAAGCAATTCCGAGTAGTTTCTCCAGATAATGATATTCAATGCCGAAATCCCTTTTAATAGCGGCCACCTGTTCGAGCGCTGTCGGATCCGGTTCTGCCTTTAAACCAACGATCATGAGGTTTTTGGGCGTATGTTCCGTACTGATAAATTCAAAGACTTTGGTCCGGTAACCGCTGTATTCCAGCAATAGGGCGCGAATGCCGTCGGTGATCAGTTCTGCCTGTCTTTCTTCGAGAATGCCGTGTTTAAGTACGGCCTGCAGGGAAGTTTTACACTGCATCTGCCTGCGGATCTGTTTGTGACAACAGGGTGCTACTATGATGATCCCTGCGCCGGCGTCTATTCCTTTGGCCAGAGCTAGATCGGTGGCAATATCACAGGCGTGCAGTGCGATCAGCATATCAATTCGTTCCGGATTATATGCTCCGATATCCTGAGAAATAAATGACAGGCCGGAATAGTCAGAACGATCGGCCAGGTCATTACAGAATTCGACTAGTTTGGGACGCAGTTCAATACCGGTTACCTGTGGTTGTGCCTCCAGTTCATGGGCCAGAAAATCATAAAGAGAGAAGGTCAGATATCCTTTGCCCGATCCCATATCGACAATATGCGGCGCTTCGGGCAGCGGATGCTGTTGGAGGAGTCCGGCAATGATCTCAATGTACTTATTGATCTGCCGGTACTTTTTCTGGCCGCTTTTCAACACCTTGCCCGACGAGTCGGTAATACCCATAGCTTCGAGATAGACCTGACCGCGATTTTCCAGAGGCCGTTGTTTTTGCCGGTCGTGCTCCAGGGAAGGAAGGGATTGATGACTGGCAGATGTGGTAAACAACCGACCTTTCCGCTTTTTATTGAACAATAGGCTGATATCCTGCTGTAAAGTAAAGAGGTCCGCTTTCAGAAAATCGCCCCCGAGATATTTCTCCAGGAGTTCACCGGCTTCAGGCGGAGTGTAATTCTGTACTTCATCCCGCTGGGCGTAGCGGTAAGTGAAAGCCAGCATACGCTGCTCGCGGATCATAACCGGGCGGACATACACATTGATCATCGCATTGGCCTTATCCGGTTTGCTGAGCGTCAGTTTGACAAAGTCCTGACCCTTAAGGCTCTGGTTAAATAATTGTATGAACTCGCTTTTGGCTTCCATTAGACTTTGAGTTGTAAGTCGATAGTCAGCAGTCAGTGTTATGGTGGATGTGCTTAGATCAGAGCGCTGGAGTTAAATGGCCGGGACCGAAGCATCGCTTTTACGGTAACCAGGAGCAGGTCCCTTGATTTTCGGTACTAGCTCGCGGACGGTCGTCCGCCGGTTGACGGGCTGCTGACTGAAATTATTTAACATTTCCCTATACATAACTTTTTGCTTCAAATAGCGTCTATATATAAAGAAATAACCATTGAGGACCAAAAAAGTCCGACATTTGTATGATAATTTTAAGAAGATGAAAGCTAGATACTTATTTTTCCTGTTTGCTATTTCGGCATTGGGTCTTTCTGCCCAAACGAATACGACCGGATACACCCGGGTTGGCGAGCGTTATTTCCCGTACGCTATTGATGAATGCGGTGATACGCTGATTTTGGCCAGCCTGGACGATGTGACCGTATCTACGCCCCGCAGCTTCAATAGTGATGAAGAATACCGCAGGTTTCGGCGCTATCGCCGTTATGCCCTAAAGGTGTACCCTTATGCAGTGCAAGCTATTCGCATTTTTCGCGAACTGGAACAGGAGACGGAAGATATGAAAAAGAGAGAACGGAAAAAACATATCCGCCATTTGAAAAAGGATATGCAGGAGCAGTTTTCCGACCCGCTGAAGGATCTGACCAAGACGCAGGGTATGATCCTCATCAAAATGATCGAAAAAGAACTCGATACGCCGATGTATTACCTGATCAAAGATCTGCGCAACGGCCTCACTGCTTCTTACTGGGGGGCCGTGGGCAAACTCTACGGGCATGATCTCAAAGAAGGGTATATCGAAGGTCAGGACCCCGTTCTGGATGCGGTCCTGAATGATCTCGATGTTTCATTCGTAGTGCCGGAAGGAATGGAAGATGAGGAGTAAATGTATTGATGACATTGGGATGTGATCATTGAATAGTGCTTATAATCACTTCCAAACATACTCTAAGTAACAAGACTATCCAGTTAAGACCAAATAAGTATGAAAAAATACCTCCTGCTGTTATTATTTCCCCTGGCCATTAGTCTGGCGGCTCAAACGGGCATTCAATTTTCGGATCAAAGTTGGCAGCAACTGCTGCTGCAGGCCGAAAAAGAGAACAAACTCATCTTTTTGGATGCCTATACCACCTGGTGCGGCCCCTGCCGTATGATGGATAAGGACGTATTCCCGGATAAAGCTCTGGGTAAATACTACAACGAACACTTTATCAATGCCCAGATAGATATGGAAGGAGAGGAAGGGCTGCCCCTGTCCCGCAAATATCAGATCAAAGCTTATCCTTCTCTTCTATACATTAATGGAACGGGTGAAGTGGTGCATCGTATTGTCGGTTATCACGAAGCGGAACAATTGCTGGAGGCGGGCAAAACGGCAATGGACCCCGAGCTCAACCTTAAGGGCCTGACCGGCCGTTTCGAAGCCGGTGAAAAAGATCCGGATTTTCTGCTGAAACTGGCTATCGGACGCGCCAACGCGATGGAGGACGGACATATGGAAGCCCTTGAAGCCTATTTCGAAACGCAGAAGGATTGGGGTACACCGGAGAATCTGGAATTGCTTTTTACCTTTACCGATGATCTGGACTCTCCACTCTTTGATTACCTGGCGCAAAACCGTCCCGATTTTGAAATGCTTTTCGGTAAAGAAGCGGTGGTGCAGAAGTTGCAGTATATGGTAAATCAGAAACTGTACCAGCGGGTCGGCGAATCATTTGACCTGGAGCAAGTTGATCAATTGTACGAAAAAGCCTATCCGGACATGGCCGAACAACTTTCGGCCCGTTTCCGGGTTGATTATTATCGAATGGCGGGAGACCAGGAACAGTTTTTGGAAGCTACCATCAACTATCTGGATAAATATCAGTCGGAGGATGCCATGGAGCTCAATAATGCCGCCTGGAACTTCTTTGAGCTGGTAGATGATCCCGCTCAGTTGAAAAAAGCACTGGCCTGGGCGCAGCGTTCTGTAGAACTGGATCCCGGCTACTATAATCACGATACGCTGGCCTCACTGTATTACAAACTGGGGCAAAAGAAGAAAGCGATCAAAACCGCTAAAGAAGCGATCCGTATTGCCAATGAACAAGGAGAAGATGCGTCTCCTACCGAGGCCTTGCTGAATGCGATCCGTACTAATTGATAGCAGGCAGCGGACCTGCGGACTCAGAATGGCTGGGAAACAAGTATTATCTTGCAGCATTGGTAATAATGATAAACTGACCACTGATAAATTTTGATACTATCATGAATAGACTCGCTATTTTACTGATCGGAGCACTTTGTTTCTCTGCGATACATCTGCAGGCACAAAATAAGGACCAGAATGTCTGGACGCTTCTGTCTAAGGTCACCTTCAAAAAAGAGTACGATGAAATGCTCGGTTTCAAGGTGGATGTGCCGGTATTTGGAGATGAGGTGAAAGCGATGGAAAACAAGGAAATCCTGATCAAAGGTTATATCATTCCCGTGGAAGGCTATAAGAGCCACAAGGAGTTTGTCTTTTCTGCCTATCCTTACAACATGTGTTTCTTTTGCGGCGGTGCCGGACCGGAAACGGTAATGGAAGTTTTTTCAACTGAGGCAGTGAAGTATACCGCCGAACCTATTGTGCTGCGGGGTAAGCTGGAGCTCAATTCTACGGATGTCAACCGGTTGATGTATATTTTGCAGGACGCCGAGCTGGCAGAGGATGTTAAATAGTAGGAGGTGTTGAAGTGTTGAGGTTCACAGGTGCTCATGTGTCTAAAAGCAGCATATGAACATTATAGTATCGTAGCATCAAAAAACCTCCTGCAGGATCAGGTGCGCATTGATCTCCGGAAAATTTTCCAGATGGAGCCGATAATAGTCCAGCAGATTCTGCAGTAACTTCCGCCGGTCTTCCCTGCTGATTTTTACCTGATGGCATTGCTCCAGATCGGTTTCTAATAACTCATAGAGCAAAGCAGCCAGCGGAGGTGCCAGGAAATAGGTATGCTCTCCCACCATATTGGTAAACACCCCTTCTTTCAGATCAAA
>JAGQXH010000011.1 GCA_020436695.1 Lewinella sp.
TCGCCAAGAGTTACTATATCGATTTTGTCTACCGCTACCTGTTTTATCTGGATACCAGCCTGGACAATCGGTACGATGCTGCCGAATCGCACCGTATCGATGGAAAACGTTCCATGATGCTGGTGCCTGTTGGAGCAGAAAACCTCACCCACATCAATTTCTGGAATATGGAGGTAGATTACTGCGTCTATACGCGTTCGCTGGCTGATTTTTATGCGGCGCCGGAGTAAATATTTTTAAAAGCTAAATCAAAAAGCATGTTGAAATGGGACACATTCAATGCTTAATATACACCACCATCCGCTTTGTGCCGGTTGTACTTGTACTAACGGCATGTAAATCCGAAATGAATACCCTATCCTTCACTCATTTCACCATCGATTCCCCACTCCCGGGCGAAGGTTACGGAACCGGTGGATTTACGCTTGCAGACTTTGACGGCGATGGCGATCTGGACATGAGTATCCAACGACGGTCGGATATTACCCTGTACTGGTACGCCTACGAAAACGACTCGACCTGGATACGGCATGTGGCGGCTAAACACGGCGGCGGACAATTGGGGGCTGCTTCCCTGGACGTGAACCGGGACGGCCATCCGGATATCGTTATGGGGCGGGCCTGGATCGAGAATCCCGGCAATCTGGCGGAAAAACCGGATGCTTCCTGGACCGTACACCTATATGCAGGCGGAATGGAAGGCGAAAATCACGACATAGTAGCGGCGGATATCGACCAGGACGGCACCATCGATCTCGTCAGTTATGCACAAAACCAGGGTATTCTTCGCTGGTATCAGCTCAATGATCCCGATCAATGGTCGTATGTCAACATTGCCGAAAATGTCAATGACATCCATATCCACGCCGGTTTTGCGCCGGGTGGAGTGGGGGACTTCAACGGGGATGGTTATCCGGATGTGTTAATGCCTTTCTATTGGTATGAAAACCCGGGCAGATCAAAACGATCCAATTGGGAAAAACACCCCTGGCCTTATCTGGAGATCCCGAAAACACCCTACGGTCGCAGCTTCCGTAGCTGGATCGCCGATCTGGATGGCGATGGCGATAATGACTTTGTCTACGCCGATTGTGATGTGACGATGTCTAAAGCCTATTGGTGTGAAAATGAAGGGAATGCTGGCGACTTCATCCGGCATCAACTGCCCACTCCCGATGACCTTTCCGGCTCCTATCACTCTCTTGGTGTCTATGATCTGGATCTGGACGAAGATCTCGATATTTTTATCGGGGAACAGGAAGACGCTAACCAACAACCCGAACCGGGCATGAAACCCGCTGGCCTGGAAGAACGGGGTATGATCCTGCTCAATACCGGAACTCCCCAACAACCGGCTTTCGAACTGATGATCATCCATATCGGCAATCCCGGCTGGCACGACACCCTGGTGGGTGATGTGGACGGCGATGGCGATCTGGATCTGGTCACCAAGATCTGGAATGCGGACGAAGGTAGGGTCTGGCATGCCGATTACTGGCGGAATGAGGTGCGGTGATCTATTCCCGATCATGTTGATGTGCAAACTGTATAGCCTGTTGAAAATCAAGAATCCGGTCAGTTTGAATGAGATCAATTCCCATCCCAATGGCTTTACGATAGATTTCTATGCCTTCCCGGCCGGGGCCGATGCCGTCGGAAAAGACCAGGATATTCTGTTCGTGAGCTTTCGTGATCAATTCTACTGAAAGTGCATCCCATCTTACGTCGAAAGCATAGGGATGGATCTGTTCGATCAAGGGATCCATGGCCTCCATCCTACGGAGGCCGGGCATCAACCTGGCCGCTGAGTAGCTATTGCGAATTTCAGATAACACCTGCACAGAACCGTAAAAAACAGCTCCTTCCAGTAAGTGATACTTCTTCAGCACGGCTACCATTTCCGGAACATTAACATCCTTACAATCCACGTACAAATTCACCTGGCTACTTACCTGTTGCCGGTACGTCTCAACGAAAGCACACAACTCTTCCAGACTGGGAATGGTCTGATCAGCAAATGTTTTATCAAACCAACGACCGGCAGATAGTTTTTTCAGGGCTTCGTAAGTAGTTGCGTTGACACGCCCCTTGCCATTGGTTGTTCTATCCAGCGTTGCATCATGCAGGATCACCATGCGATTATCGGCTGAACGCCTGATATCGATCTCAATAAAGTCTACACCCAGGTCGATGGCTTTTTTGAAGGCAGCCAGGGTATTCTCCGGAGCGTACTGACCGGCTCCCCGGTGAGCGGCCACTTTCGTGGTACGCTTCGCCTGGATCAGATCCATGTACCGGGCCATCCAATAGGGGAGCAACCAGTATACCGGTTCCCGTTCCTGATAAGGGTTGCCGGCTACGGCCAGATAAGGATTTTTATCCCAGCGCAGGCTGCGGTATTCGCTTGGTGGCCGGAGATGGTTTACCTGAAGTTCTTCGAGAATAGGTTCCCGGACTACCGACAGGTCTTCTCTTCGTCCATTATCTATTTGCCAGTCGACCAGATCGAGTGGGGCATCTTTGAGAAAGGTGATGGAGTGATCCAGTTCGTCCCGTTTCCCGGTCAATAGGTTGTAAGTAAAGTTGACCAGAGGGCTCCGGATCTTCCGGTTCCTCGCAAACCAACCTTCAAGTAGCGTCTTGTACTCCGCTTTCAATGTCGGGTCTTCCTCGTATTCTACCAAAGCAGGTAATACGTAGAGGGTGAGGAAAATATCGAAGTAAGTCTCAAAAGCCGGATTGGGATGTAAAATGGCTTTGGCATTTTCCAGATATCCTTCTTCCCGGATCAGTTGCAAATAGGCCTGTTGATATTTCTCCTCGCCGGTGATCTTGGCCGCAAACTTTAGCCATGACAGGATCTCCAGCGAATTGAGCGCCTTTTCAGGGGCCCAGTCCGGATCCCGATTAAGGCTTTCCGGTGACCAAACGCCCCATTTGGTAGGCTCTCCGTCCACATCAGTGAGGTAGTAATTATTTCGAATGAGGTGATCGGTAATGAGGCCAATATGCCGGCTGATGCGCTTTTTCTCTGCTTCATCAGCAGCCAGCCGGTAGTAGCAATAATAGCCAAACAGGTGGCCGCAAAGCTCATCACTGCTGGTGTCGCCCTTCCATTTCCATTTGCCGTCGGCAGATTGGTGCCAGCGCACTTCTACCGGTTTATGTCTGGGATTTCTGATGAGCTCTTCGGCCTGTTGCTGTGGGGTATAGCTGCGGTTGGGATCATGCATTTGTTCCCAGTCGGCCGGAATGACCGTACGGGCGAAGAAACCATCGGTGCCGGTAACCTCTCGGAGGAAATGCAGAAAATCAAATGCTTTTTTGGCCCGTTCCCGGGCTTCTGGCTCCCCGGTGGCTGCATAACGAAATGACTCCATGGCCAGATACATGGCATTGTATTCGCCGTCGTTGTCATCGTCATCCGGTACAATGGTGGTCGTATCTCCGGCAGTAGTCAACCGGAAGCGGCCGATGATCCAGGGATCGCGCAGATTTCGCCGGATCATGCGTTCGTAAAAATAATCGGCTTTCCCGGCCAACGTCATGGGGCGTTTTCTGATACAACTTACCCCGCCATTGGTGGCGATCCAGGCATTCCCTTCCCGGTCGAAGGCGATATCACGAACCTCATCGGACATGAGCCAGCGCTTACTCAGGCGTACCGAATAGGTCGATCCGTTGCCCGGGAAACGGCTGATACCGTAGTCGGTACCGATCCACATCATTCCGTCCGGTGCTCTTTTTATCACATTTATGTTGGGATTGGGCAGGCCGTCTCTTGGTCGCTTTTTGCTCACCTTACCCGTCTGATCCCGGATGGTAATGCCGCCCAAACCACCTACCCATATCGTTCCGGATTCATGGTAATCGATGCCCCGGACATAAGCACTGATCAACTCATTGGTGTCCTGATACAGTATACACTGGTCGCTGCTGCAGTGGTATAATCCAACATCCGTTCCGATCCATAGCCCTCCCTGCTTATCGGATACGGCCGCCCGGATACTTCGCGCCACCGCGTATTCTTTTTTATCCCAATGCTCATTTTGGTAGAGCCAAACACCGGGGGGACCTAGCGCATAGACTCCTTCCGGTGCCGTGGTAATAACAGCTATCGGTCCTTTGGGGCCTTCCGTTTTGGTCAACGTGCCGGAAAGATCGGTGTATACGCCATTCCAGGCGGCAATCCAGATGTGACCGTTCCCGTCCAGTGCGACATCGTAGGCAGGGCCTCGGGCAGGACCATTTATCATCAACTTCCATGTTCGACTATCCACTTGTTTTCGGTATATCCCACCTTTGGATGCGATCCAGATGTTCCCTTTAGGGTCGGGTTGTACGCTCCGAATGTCGTTTGCTTCCTCATTGGCCGGATCAACGACATACCCATCGTGGTATTCCTGATCAAAGGGCCAATCGATATATGGAATGGTCTGGCTGATCAGCCGAATTGGGAACAGAAGTGAAAACAGGGATAGGGTGGCGATGAAAACTCTCATTGAGCTAAAATAGTGGAAAAAAGAAGCTGCTCTTTCTGTTTTTTGAACTATTCCTTCCGGTAAATTAACCGTTTGAGCTATGGACTACCTCGTCTGATCGAAATACATCACGACCCGCAGGATCAGATAGATATCCTCATAAAATTCACGGATGAGGTCAAACCGAAGATTGGTATAGAAAATGGAGGGTTCAAGCAGGTCGCGAGGTTCGGTGATGCCCGCATAGATCTTTCGGTTTTCAAATGCGATATAGATATCCTTACCGGTCTTGATGGTATAGTCGAGGATGGCGGCCTGCATTGGTTCGGATAAAATGCCCACCACATGTGTATCTTCGGTGGCATACACTACAAATTGCTCGCGAAAGCCTGCATTGAGGATCTCTTCGTCTACATTTTTTCCGCCCTCCCAGGTGAATTCCTTGATGGCCCGGGTGTGGTATTGTCGCTGGTGACGCGGCCATACCCGGATGACTCCCTGGGTCTCTTCACTAAAGGTGGCCAACAGGAATACGCCTTCAAAAGTAGTATCCAGCCGATTGCCTACCGGGGCTACCTGACGCACCAGCAATTCACTCATCTCAAACTCCATGAGACTGACCTGCCCCTGAATGTGATCTTCCCCCAGAAAATAATCCGCTTTGGTAGCAAAAAGGCCGCTGCTCAGAAACTGTTTTTTGCTGATGCTTTTATCAGGGGAGTATTCCAGATCGGAATAATTGGGCATCTGACTCATAAAATCCAGGATCAGCCGCACCACGCTCGGCTTGAAGGTCTGAATAAACTGACGGACCCGTACAATGAGATAGCCGATATAGACTACAATGGGTATACTAAGGAATAGTGTGATCACCAGGATCCCGATATATAACTCAATGGCCAGCAGACATAACAGAATGAAAAAGGAAAAACCGATCAGCCGCAAGATGCGCACCCGCGCCCTTTCCTGCCGCACCAGTTCCGGATGAATGGTGTGGTTGTAATACAGACGGAACTCCTCCAATCGCTTTACGGTCAGTTCTTCTTCCATGTACTTGGTAAGTCTGAAAGTCTATAAGTCATCAGTCGTAAGTCTTTCGTTACTGCAAATTAAATAAATGTATCGTAATTCCGTCTGGAGGAGTAAACGGAAGGATCGCAGCACAAGTTGTTCCTACAATTAACGGACTCATGACTTCCGGCTTTTTTCAAATCGATCACAATCATATTAAAAATATTCTAAAAGTTAAGATGAAATTTACAAAACTGTTTGTCTCAGGTAAAAAATTGACATGGACCAACCCTTGTTGTTGATATGAACTCTATAGATTGGATGGTTCACGGTCATTGACACTTGAAGTTAGAAAAGGCAAAGAGGCTGTTCAATATCCAGCCGTCAACCGTCCGCCGTGAATCGTTTACCGTGAAATAATAAATTGTTTTGTAAATCAAAAAAAATGTACCTTTGCGGGTCTATGAAAATGAAACCATTTTTCACGTTTTGGGGAGTAGTGCTGATCGCTCTGGCTTTTGCCTCCTGCAAGAGCGAATTTGAGAAGATCCGCACCAGTGGAGATGCGGCGCTCATGCTGAAAACGGCGAATGATTATTACGCCTCAGAAGAGTATCAGAAGGCGCAATCGCTGTATGAACTGGTCATAAGTGCCTACCGTGGTAAGAAGGAAGCGGAAGACATTTACTTCAATTACGCTTATACCTATTATCATTTGCGGCAGTATGTGCTGGCGGCTTATTACTTCAAGAATTTCGCCCAGACTTACGGAGGTAGCTCCCGACGTCAGGATGCCGAATTCATGGCAGCTTACAGCAACTACCAGATGTCGCCGTCTTTCCGACTGGACCAGACCTATACGTTGAAAGCTATCGATGAATTTCAGTTGTTCATTAACTCATATCCCAACAATCCACGGGTGGAGGAATGCAACAAACTGATCGATGAGATGCGGGCCAAGCTGGAAACAAAAGCTTTTGAGGAAGGTAAACTGTATTTCGATCTGCGTGAATACCAGTCGGCCATACAGTCGTTCGAAAACCTGCTGAAAGATTTTCCGGAAACGGAACAGGTGGATGAAGTGCGTTACCGCATCATCCGTTCGGCTTACCTGATGGCGGAAAACAGTTTCGTTGAAAAACAGAAAGAACGCTACGAAGACACCGTAAAGCGGGCTTCGGATTATGTGTTGCGCTATCCCAATAGCGAATATGCCAAGGAGATTAACTCCATTTTAGAAAATTCCAAGAAAAAACTAAATCAGCTGGATAATGTCAGATATCAAGAACAAAGTGCAAGGGCTGGATCCTAACGTACGCGCTCGTGACATCGGTCAATTGGTAAGTGGTACCAGTAACGTGTATGAGTCACTGAATGTCATCACCAAGAGAGCTCGTCAGTTGGCAGTGGATCTGAAGTACGAACTGCACAACAAGCTGGAAGAGTTTGCTGTATCTTCCGACACCATCGAAGAAGTAAGCGAGAACAAAGAGCAGATCGAGATCTCCAAGTTCTACGAGCGCCTGCCGAATCCGGTGATCATCGCTACGGAAGAATTCCTGAACGATGAGTTGTACTACCGTTACAACGATCGCAAGAAAAGAAGATAGTGAGGTCAGGATACCGGATGTGGCATTGCGAAAATATGCCACGTCTACGGTTGCAAACTGCCGGATGATCGCAATGGTACGATCATCCGGCGTTTTGCGATTAGCGCATAGCTATTCATCATTCAATCCATGCAGGGAAAAAAGATCATTCTGGGGATCAGTGGGAGTATTGCCGCCTATAAGGCTGCTTTCCTTACCCGTCTGTTGATCAAAGCCGGTGCGGAAGTGCGGATATTGATGACGCCGGCCGCTGCACAATTCATTACCCCACTCACGCTTTCTACTTTATCCAAACATCCGGTGCTTACCGATGTACAGTCTGAATCAGGCTGGAACAATCACGTTGAACTGGGGCTGTGGGCCGATGCTGTGCTCATTGCTCCGGCTACGGCCAATACCCTGGCCCGGCTGGCCAATGGAATTTGTGATAATATCTTATCTGCAGTTTATCTCTCCGCCCGCTGTCCTGTTTATCTGGCACCGGCCATGGATGTCGATATGTGGCACCATCCGGCCACTCAAGAGAATATCCGGAGACTACAATCCTACGGTAACATCATCATTCCGGTAGCACATGGTGAACTGGCCAGTGGTCTGGTAGGAGAGGGGCGGATGGAAGAGCCGGAGCAGATCGTTGCTTTCCTAAATGCTCAGTTCCGGCAGCAGCAGGACATGCAGGGGCTGAAAGTACTGATCACCGCCGGACCGACTTATGAGGCGATCGACCCGGTACGGTTTATCGGTAATCGCTCTTCGGGAAAGATGGGCATAGCGCTTGCCGAGGAAGCGGCCTGCCGCGGCGCCAGGGTGACCCTCATTCTGGGACCATCAGCGCAGCAAACGCAGCACCCCTCTATTAGTACTTTTCGGGTGGAATCGGCTCAGGAAATGTACGGGCAGGCTATAGCCCAATTTTCTGATACCGATGTAGCTATTCTGGCTGCAGCTGTAGCCGACTATCGGCCGGAGCGGGCCGAGGATCGGAAGATCAAGAAAAAATCCGATCAGCTTACGTTGCAGCTCGTGCCCACCCCGGATATTGCCGCTTCGCTCGGCCGCATCAAAAAAGAAGGGCAATACCTGATCGGGTTTGCTTTGGAAACCAACGATGAAGAAGCTAATGCCCGGGGCAAACTCGAAAGAAAGAACTTTGATCTGATCGTGCTCAACTCCCTACGGGATAGCGGCGCCGGCTTTCAACATGATACCAATAAGATTTCTATACTGGGCCGGGACAATAAGAAGCGCCAATTTGAGTTAAAAACAAAGATGGCAGTGGCGAAAGATATTATTGATGCCCTGCTGGAATTAAGAGGAATGAGGAATGAGGAATGAGTCGGTTCAATACCGTTCACTCACTCCTCATTCCTAAACTAAATATACCATGAGCAGACTAGCGCTGATACTTTTAAGTTTGATCATCTCCATTGGCCTGCAGGCCCAGGAGCTAAATGCCAATGTAAAGGTCAATACCCAAAAACTACAGACGGTAGACCCCAAGGTGTTCGAAACCCTTGAACAGACCATCCAGGAATTCCTGAACAACCAGAAATGGACGTCGGACGTTTTTGAACTCGAAGAGCGCATCAATTGCAACTTCATCCTGACCATTCAGGAAGAACTTTCCCCCACCAGCTTTAAAGCCGACCTGGCCGTGCAGTCTTCACGCCCGGTGTATATGTCGGAATACGAGACACCACTGTTCAACTACATCGATAAGGAGGTTACTTTTTATTACGAACAATATCAACCTATTCAGTATAGCCGCAACCAATATAACGACAACCTCTCGGCTGTACTGGCTTATTACGCTTTCATCATTATCGGAAAAGATTATGACTCTTTCTCACCGATGGGAGGAGAGCCTTATTTTCAGCTCGCTCAGGATATCCTCAACAGCGTACCGCAAAGTGCTGCTTCCTCCAACCCGGGCTGGCGTTCGGTAGAAGGTAACCGGAATCGTTACTGGCTGGTTGAGAACATTATGTCGCCCCGTGTTCGCCCCATGCGTCAGGCCATGTACGCCTATCACCGGGACGGACTGGATGTGATGTTCCAGGATGTGGAAACCGGCCGGGCAGTGATCACCCAGGCACTCAGTGAGATCGGTAGTGTCAATCAGTCTTACCCCAACTCCATGATCGTACAGTTGTTCAACAACGAAAAATCAGCTGAATTGGTGGAGATCTACAAATTAGGAAGTCTGGAACAACAAAATGAAGTGATCCGTCTGATGAGCCGGCTCGATCCGGCAAATGCGTCTAAATACCGGGCGATCAAGTAATCTAATTGATCCCGGGTGTAGCTATGCATTGGGATTCCAATATCTGTCATAAATTATTTGACCAGGGAAACATCCCCTTTAAACATCTCTTCCGATCCGTCGATGAATTTCACCTGCAACAGGTAGATGAATACTGCAGGTTTCATCTTAACCCCGTCGGCCTTTCCGTCCCAGCCAAGATTTGCCTGGTTACCCTGGAAGTCACGTCTTTCGAACATGAGATTGCCCCAGCGATCGAATATTCTGAATATCAGGATCTCTTCTATACTACCATCCGTAAAGGGATAAAAGGTATCGTTTTTCCCATCTGCATTCGGGCTGAAGGCATTAGGCAGGTATATACTGCCCTGTTTACTGACAAAAACAGTGATGCGATCGGATACCGAGCACCCATAGCGATCATAAGCGGTCAGCCTATATTCGGTTGTTTCCAGAGGCGTAACCCTGACCGGCAGTTCGTTGGGCGGGACGATCGATGTGGATGATGTCCAAACCAGGGAGTCGATATCAAAGTTGACCACTCCGTCCAGCCGGACCGACTCGCCCTGCTTGATGAATTTATTTTCACCCAGCTCCAGGCTCAGTTCCATATACTCGGGGATGAAGATCTCTCGCTCGGATGAGCAACCGAATTCATCGGTAGCAGTAAGCGTGTAGATTCCCGGTGACAGCCCGTTAATGGTCTGGGGAAACTGATTGCTCGTCGTTACAGGCTCTCCGTTCAGTTGAATATCGTAGTAGGCATTTCCACCGGTGATCGAATTGATAATAATGCTACCCATTCCACTGCTGTTGCAATTTGGGGAAATAGCTTCCGCCGAAATACTGACCTCAGGCGGTGCCAGTAAGGTGGCCTGGGCTTCGGCACGGCATCCCATGGCGTCACTTACCGTAACGCTGTAAGTGCCCGGACCAAGTTGTGTACGTTGAGACGAAGTGGAGCCATTTTCCCAAACGTAGCGGAAGGGGGCGATCCCCTGCACCTGTGTACTCAGTGCACCGTCAAGGCGGTCAAAACAACTGATCTGGTAGTCATCGTACTTGCTGTCGATGACAATGCTTACGGCCACTTCCTGTACTTCGATGAAAACACTCTCCAATATATCGACGGCGCAATATCCGTCAGGAGTGGCTACATCAGTGATCTGATACGTTGAGGTTTGCGTCGGTGAAACGGTGATCTTGTCACCATCCTGCAATCCGTAGAGCCAGACCGGATCAACACCGTTAGTTGAATATTGAATATCAATAGGGCCGGGGGCATTGGTAATGCGAATCTCCAATTCCGCAGATTCATTCGAGCAGACTATCTGATCACCTAGGAGACTTACTGTAATATTTTCCAGGAAGGAAAGCTCAACCTGCACCACACTGTCGCAGCCCAGTGCAGAAACCCCTTCAAGGAGCTCCGTGCCGGTAGGATGGTTGATATCATAAGTACTACCATTGATAATTACACTCGCGTCCCGGCAGATCGTGTCCCGGAAAACTCCGACCGGTATGTCATAAAAGCTTACTGTTACCTCAACCAGACTATCACAACCCATGGCTGACTGACCAGACAATATTTCTATACCGGAGGGGTTATTTTCATCGTAGATGGTACCGTTGTAGATGATCTGATCACCCGGGCAAATGCTGGGAGTATAGGCACCTACCGGCGTTTCGTAGAAATTCAATTGTACCTGCACCATACTGTCACAACCCATTGCCGACTGGCCGGGCAGTACTTCGATACCGGAAGGATTATTTTCATCGTAGACGGTGCCGTTGTAGGTGATCTGGTCACCCCGGCAGATGGTGGGGGTGTAGGAGCCGATCGGCACATCGTAAAAGTTCAGTTGTACCTGCACCATACTGTCGCAGCCCATTGCCGACTGGCCGGGCAACACTTCTGTACCGGAGGGGTTGTTTTCATCGTACACCGTGCCATTATAAGTGATCTGATCGCCCCGGCAAATGGTGGGCGTGTAGGAGCCGGTGGGAACATCGTAAAAACTCAGCTGTACCTGTACGATGCTGTCACAGCCCATTTCCGACTGGCCGGGAAATACCTCCGTGCCGCTCGGATGGTTTTCGTCGTAGATCGTGCCGTTGAAGGTGATCTGGTCACCCCGGCAAATGGTCGGTGTAAAGGAGCCCATCGGTGCGTCAAAAAAGCTCAGGGATACCTGCACGATACTGTCACAACCCGCAGCGGATGCATCGATCAGGACTTCTGTGCCGCTGGGATTGGATATGTCGTAGATCGTTCCGTTGATCTCTACCTGTTCGCCGGGGCATATGGTGTCTGAATAGATACCTATGGCGATATCGTAGAAATCGAGTTCGATCCAAACCAGACTGTCACAACCCGACTCGGCCTGGCCGGGCAGGAGTACGGATCCCGATGGATTATTTTCATTAAAGATCTGACCGTTATACTCGAAATCTTCGCCCGGACAAATAGTAGGCGTCAGGAAGCCGTTCGAAACATCCAGGAAAAGTATCCTCACTTCTAGCAGACTGTCGCAACCATGCGCGCCGGCA
Source organism: Lewinella sp. (assembly GCA_020436695.1). Lineage (GTDB taxonomy): Bacteria > Bacteroidota > Bacteroidia > Chitinophagales > Saprospiraceae > Flavilitoribacter. The sequence continues at coordinate 11,916 of JAGQXH010000011.1, forward strand.
CCGGGGAAAATCTCCGTTCCCGTCCGGTGATCTTCGTTATAGATATGACCGTTCACGGTAATCTCTTCACCGGAGCAAAGCGTGGCCTGGAACAGACCCGGTTCTCTTGGAAAAAAGGTTAGCTCCACCCGTACCAGACTGTCACAGCCGTTGGAGGTGGGGATGATCTCCACTCCGGAGGGATGATCAAAATCGTATATCTGCCCGTTGACCGTGATACTTTCTTCAGGGCAAAGCGTATCAGTCACAGTACTGGATCGTTCCGGCAGAAAACTCAGATCGATGTTGATGATACTGTCGCAGCCGTTTTGGGCAGCTCCGGAGATGATCTCCCTTCCCTGTGGTCGATTAATATTGTATACCTGACCATTTACGGTAATGCTGTCGCTTGGGCACAGGATAGGATCCAGTAGTGTTTCAACCGGTGTGAGGATGGTTAACTCACTTTCCTTGGTCTCTGTATTAACGCAGTTGGCATCAGATACCCGTAACAGTTGTATGCGTATAGAACCGCTGACAATTCCGTAGTCATCCGGACAGATGGTCAATTCTCCGCTGCTGCTGCCGCTGGAAACGGTAACTGGGAACGTTTGTCCGCCGTTGCTGATCTCAAATTCGGCGGTAAAGGGTGCTTCCCCACTGAATTGAAGCGTGTAAGTGAAACAGGCTCCTTCACAGATCTCAGCTGTCGGCGCAATATCCAGCGAAGGCGGAGTGAAATCGGTACCGATGGTTACCGAAGCGGAAGCCTGACAGGAATTACTACCCGTTACCGTTACCGAGTAGGTGCCGGGAGCTAGATCGGTCAGGTCGGTTTGCCCATCATACGCATTTACATTCCAGTCGATAGTCACAGGAGTGATCCAGTCTCCGTTCAGCGATAGCGAGATGGAACCGTCCGCTTCATCCGGGCAGCTCTCATTTACGGCTGTTGCATTCACAAAAGTATTACAGAGGCCGTCCGGCAATACGAAAGAACAACTCATCTCACAACCGTGGTCATCGATGACCGAGATATCGTAGTTGCCCGCCGAAAGTTGGTCAATGATATATTCGGAAGCTACATTTATGGAAGCACTTCCGGATACCGGCCCGGTCCAACTTAATTGATAGGGGGGAGTACCTCCGGATACCCGGATGCGGGCAGTACCATCATCAGCACCGAGATAGGAAGGTGTATTTTGCGGTGCACATATGAGGTCGAGGGCCGGCGGTGCGATCAGTTCTACGGTGACGACCTGGCTGCAACCTATTTGATCGCTGACGGTGATCTCATAATGACCGGAAGCCAGTCCGCTGGCCTGGTCCATTCCATTGAGTCCGGGTACATTCCAGGCATAGGATAATACCCCCTGTCCACCAGCTGTTGTTATGGAAATGCTACCGTCATCCGAATCAAAACAACTGGGTAAGGTACGGGTCGCTGAAGCGGTGAGATTACAATTGGGAGCATTTACTACAAACTGGCAGCCCATGATGCATCCCAGGGCATCCCGTACATTGATATCGTAGGCCCCGGCCGGTAAATGGTCGATTATTAGCGGGCTGGCTGAACTAACGGTTATGGAACCTGATTTCGGCCCCGACCAACTGATCGTATAGGGTGGCAAACCACCATTCACCGTAACGCTGCCTACACCGTCTTGTCCGGTCACGGTACTGACGTTTTCTTCCGTGTTACAGTTGAGGGTCAATAAAGGTGGATCCAGGATCTCAAAGCGCATGGTTTTTTCACAACCGGTAGCATCCACAACGCTTACAATATATTCTCCGGCACCCAGATCGGTGATGATTTCCGACCCGTCAAAAGCAGGATCTGACCAAAAGATCTGGTAGGGTGGCGTCCCGCCCTGAATTGAAATATCGGCACTGCCGTTGGTATCCCCGTTACAACTGATGCCGGAGAAGGCATCAAAGCCAATGATAATGGCAGGGCTTAGCAACAAGTCTACCGGAGCGGGATTACTGGGACAGCCTCCTGTTGTTTCAATTACGGCATAAACCGTGGTCGGCGGTGAGATGAATGCAGTAGGATCACTAATGGGAGTAGTCAGATTTTCGTCTTCATACCATACCACTGTTCCCGTTCCGGATGGATTCACCTCCGGTTCCAGCGAGGTAAGGTCATAAGCTCCCAAACCGGTGTCCAGATCATCGCAGGCCCCCAGTGTGAGTCCGGCAACCCCTCCCGGTGAAGACAAAATGCGTACATCGGTCGTATTGGGGTTGGCACATTGATCGGCATCGGGCGTGAAGGTAAGTGTATGCGTCCCCGGTCCGGCTGCACCGGGATCGAAAATGTTATTACTTACGCCCGGTCCGCTCCATACACCTTTGATCCCGTCCGGGGTGGCTTCCAGAGGGAAGGAAGGTTCGCTTTCGCAGAGCGGAGAGGGTACGGACAGCACCGGTGCTCCGGGCGTGGTAATAGTAATCCGGAAGAATGGCTCCAGACTACAGGGAGAAGTTTTATCAAAAATGAAAAGCGTAATAGTCCGGGTGATCCTGTCACCGGGTTTGTATTCTATGCCTCCTCCGCCGGGCAGGGTATAGTAGCGTTCATTTCCGGTAAGATTCAGGCCGCCGATAGCCGGAAGGATATAAGACCCGCATCCGATCTGTGGTCCTGGATCTACGTAATCCGGTGGAATGGTTGCACCACGAACCGGCGGGGTCTCACAACCCCGGTTTTCATAAAGAGAAGTACCTTCCGGTGCGTAAAAAGCACCATCACTGCCCACCAGTCGGTTCCGGTCGTAATCGTAGGTCTGCATACAGGCCGTATTGCGGATAGCGATCTGCAGGTCAATGCTACCACTGCCTTTATTGGGGAAGGCCTCCTTGGTGCGGATACAGTCGTTTTGTAGAACATACACACATTCTCCGTTGCCGCAGAGATAGCTAAAATCATACTCCACATCGGCATCACCACTCATTTGAATGATCACGATGGCATTAGCTGGAATCTCTTCTCCCTGGCTGGCGGAGCGTACATTAGGGCAATTGCCTACCAGAGATGGGTCACCGGGCTGAAAGCGGCAGGGCAGCGGATCTCCTGGAAAGTTATTGATACTGACATTGATGTCATTATTTTCGTGGACCCCACCATTGGCTACCTGGTCAAAATCGATCTGCAGGTCCTGCGTATTGAACCCGGTACCCGAGTGCAGGATGATGAATTCATTTCCGGGTTCATTACCACAGGCATCTACCATGATGGCTTTGAGCCTTGGGCACTGGGCATAGATCTGATTCCCCGTCAGCAGGGTCATACCCAACAGGCTAAATAGGTAAATGTTTGTGAGTTGCTTCCGGTACATATGGACTCTTGGGATATTGAAGTTGGTCTCCATTGCCTCTTACGTATATGTCGGTATAAGGCAATTGATTTTGGAAGCCCTAAATAATTCTTTCCTCCCTGTTTATATGAACACGGGATTATCAGATGGATATTTTCTATCAGGAAAATGCCAACAGCGAAGGGATTGTTCTCTTAATGCTAAACTTTAATACTGTATGCAATATACTCTTTATGGGTAACAGGTATATTTATTGCGCTAATTTACTGAGGTTTCTGCAAGTGAAAAAATTATTATTCATAAAGAATCTTAATTTGCCCACTAGCTTTCTTTTTCGGCAGTAAGCGCAATTTTGACACATTCGTGAGCTTAAACGCTTTGTAGTTGCCGGCACAAATTACGCAAATTTATATATTTTTTGTAATGCGTAATATTTCCGGCTATTTATTTTTTGGTAACTCCTGATCGGTGAATGGCTATTTCAGATAAGAATCCGGTGGAGAAATGAATACGCCGATCTTGAAATAAAGTGCATTTCTGGTTTCTACCATAAAGCTTTCCACTTCTTTGCTTTTAGCTTCAAAATCAGTACTGAAATTATATTGATAGCCTACTTCGGCATCCAGCCAGATCCAGGGGGCCAGATTTTGCTCTGTAGAAAAGAAAAATCTCATCTCTGAATGATTCATGGCAAAACTTGCCGTTTCCATTTCCCCCGGCAGGCGTATGGAGTAACTTCGGCTGTTGTATCGAAAGCCTCCCAGAACGATGGTCCGGGCCGAAATATTATATCGCAGTACGGCCACCGCCGGTAATACTGTTTCAATGCCCCAGCGATTATTAAAGTTACGATTGTACAGAAAGAAAGGCAGGGCGATGGTATTGCGAAAACTCTTGGTAAAGTTGACACCGAAACCGTACTCCAGGTCGTCGTGTTTTTTATGCCGAACATGCCGGTCATATTGAAAACAGCAAATCGACTGTCAAAATTTACCAGTCCGTTATAATCTCCGTTGTAGGAACTCTTTAGGCGAAGGATGGCATAATGCCGCTCGTTGAAAGACTTGGTAACAATGAGTTCAAAGCCGGTGCTCTTTAAGATCCTCTCATTGACATAGTCAAATGCAGGACGATAGTCGGGGCCGATCTCATCGAAGTAATACATTAGAAAGTTGCCGGGCTTTCTAATCAAACCGAAAATTTATGAAAAATGTTGGCAACCATACTTTTTGTAATGTGTTTATCCAAAAAACATATAAGCAAAATCACTTATGGGCAAGTACTTGAAATGGACGTTCTACATCCTTGTTGGATTCGCGCTGATGCTAATTATCGGTTTCAAGATCCTTCAGTTTCAAACCAAAAAATACAGTCCCGAAGAGGTCGTGAATTACAACGGTGGGGGGAACGAACTATCCGTTTTTTATAACCGGCCCTTTATGAAAGATAGGAAGATCTTTGGTGGACTGGTACCTTTCGGTGAAGTTTGGCGGACAGGAGCCAATGAAGCAACCACTTTTTCGTCGGAAAAAACGATCACTTTCGGCGGCAAAAAACTGCCTGCCGGTCATTATACGCTGTGGACGATCCCCGGACCGGAAGAATGGAAGATCATTCTGAACAACAAGCAATATTCCTGGGGCGTGAATAATGATGGGCTGCCCAGCCGTCAGCCGTCAGCGGATGTACTGGAGGTGGAAGTGCCGGTGCAGACGACTCCAGAAGAGACGGAGCAATTTACCATTGTTTTCGAAGGCCAGGGACGCAAGCCGGAACTGGTGCTGAACTGGGAGAAAACGAAAGTGGAGGTGCCGATCAGCTGGTAACAATAAAACAGATGCCTTTCCAGTTGCCCGACGGAAAGTCTGGTACCGGATGCCCGGAAAGTTGCTCGTTACTTTTTCCGAAAACGGAAAAAACGTTTTGGGATCTTTTTATTGACCTCGATCTTATCCAGTGTCCATTCACGGGCAGGGCTGTCATTGGCGATCAATCCTTCACGGTAGGGGAACATCAATCCCTGGACAGGACGGTAATCGGCAAAAACAGTTTTATACAATATTCCGTCGTGAGCCGGGTCTTCTGAGTATTCGGCGGTTTGTTCGATCAGATAGGTTTCCGCGTTAAGCCAGTACCACTGTTCATCAGTATCGGATTTGATCAGTTTTAGTCGATAGCACCAGTTTTCGTTTAATTTTTCTTTTTCCATCATTTCCATCGGTAAGCTCCGGGCCCGAGCAAAGATCAACTCGCCGTAGAAGTCCGGCTCTTCGGCCATTTCTATAGCTTCTCCGGGACGCATGGCTTCGTACGCTCCGTCATTGGTGATCCATCCGTTTTTCCCGTCATATGATTTTACCCGATGTCGTCCGTCCAGGTGAAAATCCAGACGGAAAAGATCAGGTTTCCGGGCAGTGGCGATCACCTTTCCATTATTACGCAGTTGAATGATCTCCCAGCTTTTCAGGCGTATCCATTGTTGAGCTCCGCCCATGGCTTCAGCGTGCCGGTCCAGCAGGGTGTTCAGACTGATATCGACTGGCTGCTTATTTTGCGAGGTCGGGGCAGTCTGCCCCCAAAGTTGGCCTACGATCAGGAGCAGACAGGAAGACAGGATCATTATCGATTTCATTATAACAGGAAATTTTGCGGGAAATATCTCGACCATTCTTCATTTCGGAAATTTAAATGGATGAAAACGAAAATTATGTCGCTCTAATGAAGAGGGTGACTTTTAGGTGAGAAGCGGTCCTTACTCGATCACCTGTATGTACTGCATGCAGCGTTGCCGGGCCATTTGTTTGAAAAACGATGGCTCGCCGGTTTCGGCTGTCGCAAGGGCTTCATGTAGCAAAGAAAGGGCTTCCTTACCGGCAGTTTGGGCTTCTATTTCCAATTCATCCTGCTGGTTGTACAAAAGTACCGCCTGATTGATCAGGGCATTGATGAACAACTCCTGTTGCCAGGGATAGAGATTGGTTAAGTGCTGTTGTGCCTTTCGGCAAAGCGAGATCACACCTGCATTGAGTTGCCGGAGCTTTTGGGGAGGCGCATTGTTTTGAAGCAGTTCTGCCGTGTCGGCCAGAATACCGGCATAGTCGAAAAGCGCATGCCCGAATTGTACCCGATTGCTTTCGGAAGGAAAAGAGCGAAAGGTTTGCTCAGCTTCATGTAAACGCTGCCGGTCAGTTGACAACTGCTGAAAAAATTGCAAACTATCAGCGTAGGAGTACGTACTGTCGATCCGGCTAAGGTGATGTTCCAGCGTAGAGGCTGGACTCATAAAGGCATCTGCAGACAGCGGATTGGGTAACATTTGCCACATGGGATTTCCCGGAAGGTGGCTCAAGATCAGCTTATCCGGCCGGGCCACAAAAAAAGGATCATTTTCCAGGGTATACCGGGGATTTGCCCCGGAAGTGGTCCCTTGCCCCCAGGTGGGGTCGAACAGCAGCCATTTGCCGTCTACCAGAGCGGCATTCCAACTGTGATTAGGCACGTCCAACGAAGGCGCTGGCTCTTCCACTTCCCGGGCGTAACCATTGACCACATAGGCTGGAATATTGCTGAGGCGGCACATTTCCTGGAACAACTGCGCGTAACCAAAACATAGGGCCTTACGACGGTCCAGAATATCCTGGATGGAATGATTGCTCCTTTTGTTGCGTTTGGCAGCGGGATAGTCGTAAGCGATATGAGTGATGATCCAGACGTAAACAGCCCGTACTTTTCCCAGCTCGCCGGCGGCGTCTTCGGTGAGGTAGGCCGTTAAGGATGATAGGTCCTTATCCAGGTGGGCGGGTGCTTGCCGGGCCTTTTGATCAATGGCCGAAAAGTCCGTTTTGCCGATCTGACCCACTACCCGCAGGTTATGACCGATCATTATGAAAAGTAAGCAGGAAAGTAGTCGCAGCCACATTATTGATAACTTACTTGAACACCCTATCGGCTGAGCATAAAAGGCTACACAGCCGAATAGTTTAATCGAATAATGCCCGGTCTTGGCCGAATTGACGTGTTTTTAGCCGGACGGTCATCTAAATTACGGTAAATATTTGAAATTGCTCATTACCCCTGAGAAACATGCGCAGACTACTCTTTCGCCTCATGATGATCGTCTCTTTAATGGTGCTTCCCTTTGTAGTACTTATTCGTACGGCGGTCTATTTGCTGGAAAAACATCACTTCCTTCCCTGGCTGGCCCTTTTGGGTGGCGTATTGGCTAGTGCTCTGCTGATCTTTATTTATCTGGTATATGTGCAATCCTGGCTGCGAGGCGCTTTGGGTAATCTGCGAAGCATGCGACGCACTTACTGGCTAGCCCTGGCGATGGTAGTAGTGTATTGTCTGCCTGCGCTTTTCTATCTGTCCAATGCCAATGCCAAGCATCCGCAGGTGGTAGAAGAGTTTACCAGTCTGCATCCGATCCTTCGCCTCAGTATCAGTACCCTCGTTTTTCTGGACAAGAGCCTTATTCTGACCGATGCTTCCCGCCTGCCGGAGGATTACAGCCGAATGGGACTACCCGATAAACGCCATTCTCTTCACTACACACAAAGTACCGGATATGCGCATGCTGTGGATATGCGCACCCGTGGGCACAGCGAATTGCGCAACGGACTTATCGCACTCTACTTCCGATTGATGGGCTTCAATACCCTGCGTCATGTCGGCACGGCTGATCATTTGCACGTATCGATATCCAGCCCGGACCGGAAGGGGGCTATTTGACATTGATCTTATAGAGTCACCAGATTATCCAATAAATTCTATAACACAAAATTGAACTAACGTACTCTCTACCAACGACCGGTGCTGCATGGTTTCATTGTCCCGACCCTGCGGGTACGGGATGTCGCTGCGCTCCATTTCATGGCTTTCTTGCAATGCAACAATGAATCAATGGAACATGAACAATGTTGTCTAATTTAATTGACGGCATGATGCAATTCCATTCTTAGTCGCATCAATCCCCCTTTACCGTTTATCATTCGAAACTGCCCACCCACTTTACCAAACCGGTACATTAAACCGGTGTTGTTCCGATCCATTGGGAATGATCATAGCTTGTCCTTGTTATCTAAATGTACTCCAAAATAAAGGAATGTTATGGATCATCCGATCAGCGATCTGCATGTGCATTGCGGGCTCAAGGGATACGCATCCGAAGGCTATCCCGGATTTGAAGATTTCACGATCTGGGACTATTACCCCATTAAAGAAGCCGAACTGAAAAAACTGAACTTTATGTTGCGTGAAGCGATCAAAGATACGGCGAAAGACTCACAGGCCCATCTTGATCACTGTGTCGAATCGCAGCTTTGTGCCCCTTTTCTGGCAATCTATCCGGTAGAACGGCAGATGTTTGCGCTCGATCCGCAGAAGCCTTTTAAAAATATTTTCAAATTGTTGTTGCGGGGCAAACAGCACGCTTACCTGGGCGCTGCCGTTGCCGGTTTTCCATTGGAAAGAGTACAAAAGATACAGGCCCGGGTGAAAGGTACCCGGGATGAAGGAGTAGACTATTACCGGGAATTCCGCAAGGAAAGGGACTATTTGCTGCGGCAAACCGCTACCTCTTCCAAAAAGTATCCGGATCTGAAATTCCGGATAGCATCCAATTACGAGGAGTTTACCCGGTATCTGGCCGATAAAAAGACCATTTGCGGCCTGTTTACCGTAGAAGGCACTCACTCCTTTGGCCACTACCTGTTCAATTCCACTTTCAAGAAGGAATTTGAGGATCTTGATCCAACCGAACGGGAAGTACTGGAAACTTCTTTTATCAGGAATATCACGGAGGTGAAAACGGAAAACCATAGTCGGGAAACGCCATTTTTTGTCACATTCTGTCATCACTACAATAATCTGCTGGCCGGTCATGCCCGCAGCTTTTCCGATAAATCCTCTTTTCTGCCGGGCATCAATAAGCCGGGAATGCGCCATCTGTTCAACCAGGAACCCGGACGTAACCGAGGCTTTACTAGTCTGGGACTACAGGTACTCGATCTGCTGCTCGATCGCACTAAAGGACGGCGTATTCTCATTGATACCAAGCATATGAGTGTGGCCACCCGAAAAACATTTTATCAGATTATTAAACAAAAAAGAACCCAGGAAAATGATCATATTCCTATTATTCATAGCCATGCGGCTGTTAGCGGCTGGCTTAGTCTCGATGAGGCCGCTCAATATGAAGAAACGACTAAACTAGACAAAAAACAGTTTTTCAGCCGATGGCAGATCAATCTGACCAATGAAGATATTTTGGAAATATTCGACTCGGATGGCATCATCGGCATGGTATTGCACGAAGGGCGCATACCCGGCGGCGGTTTCAAGAAAGCCGTTGCCAAGCTGAAGAAGAAGTTGAGAAAAACGGTGGTGGGCAGTATACGTCATATGCAATTGGACCGCGAGTTGAAAGACATGTACCTTAAATTAGTGTGGTCAAATATCTTCCATATCATTAAGGTGGTACAGGAAGAGCGCTATACTACCGGAACTCCAGCTAACGCCTGGAAAATGATCGCACTGGGCAGTGATTACGACGGACTGGTCGATCCCATGGATACTTTCCCAGGCGTAAATGATTTTATGGATCTGAAACAGGAACTCATCGACTATCTGAAAGCCGGGAAAGAGGTCTTTTTTTCAGATAATGGGATCGCCCGGCCACTGCGCTCCGAAGAGATCAAGGCACTCCTGTTCGGACGATCCCCGGAAGAGATCACTGCTGATATTTTTTATCGCAATACGGACCGTTTCCTGTACAGGTTTTTTACGGATGCGTACCTGAGCGTGCGTCCCCAATAGGCGGCATTACTAGTCCTCAAGTCCTTTCACCGCTTCCAGAGCCGAGGGAAGATCGGGCCGGATAGCTAAAGCCTTCTTATAATACCGGAGGGCTTTGGTCTTATCGCCTTTTCTAAGCCAGGCCTCACCCAGGCTGTCCCATACATTAGCGACCTCCGGGAACAATTCGGTGTTCAGGGTTAACACTTCAATGGCCTGATCAACTTCCGCCGGGTCATCGGAATACATAAGATTGTAGCCGATCATATTGAGGATCATATCCTTGGGATCGGCCGGATGCCAATTGGTGGACAATTCTTCAAAATGATCCCGTACATAATCGATGCCTTTGTCGCGGTAGGACCGGTAGATGAGCAGATGAGCAGGTTGTGCCGGTTTTTCGGGTTCTTTACCCCGGATGATGGCCAGTATGCCGGTACCTACATCTTCGGCTACCAGTTCGTCCCGGTTGGCAAAAACATCGATTGAAACCTGATCCCGCAGGATCTCATAGTGGACGGTATTGGCCCCCGAAAAGCCGCCGGCATGGGGGATGGCTCCCCCGGAATCCTTGTGCTCCTGTAGGAAGGTAAACATAGGGTCAAGGCTGCGCGTGGCTTCATCCCACAGCTCCTCACCGTAATGGTAGGCTCGGAAAAAACGCAGCATATCCAAAGTAGTGGAATAAAAGCCGCCGTCCGGCTTGGGAGGGTCCTGGAAATAATCATTGGCTTCCAACTCGCCGCGCATGGTGCGGGTGTAACCGATGGCGCGTTCGGGTGTCCGGTATTTTTCGGTGAGATACGTATTTTTCAAACCTAGTTTATCAACGGCCCTTTCCCGCACCACTTCGAAATAATCTTTCCCGGTCGCTTTTTCAATGATCAGCCCCAGCAGCACATAACCGGCATTGCTGTACGCCTGTTCGGTACCGGGCTCGAACATCAGGGGAAGTTTGCGAAATAGGGGCAGCAGTTGATGCATATCTTTTTCCTCGTAGGAGCGGTCAAAGTAGGTGGGATCGTGATAATCCCCGAAACCGGACGTATGGTCCAGTAACTGGCCAACGGTTACTTTCCGGGCGATGTCGGCATCAAAGCCATCCAAATATTTACCCAGCGGATCATCGAAAGAGAGTTTACCTTCTTTCACCAGTTGCAGGACGACTACTTTGGTAAAGGCTTTGTTCATACTCCCGATGTCGAATTTGGTGTCGATCGTGTTCTTGCGTTTGTTTTCGCGATCGGCATAACCGAAGGCCTTGTGGTAAAACGGAGTGCCTCGTTCGGATACCAGCACCACACCGGCAAAGAGGTCCAGATCCTGGTATTGCTTTACCAGAGCATCGATCTTTTGTTCCAGGTCGGATACTTTGGAAAGTACGGGTGTGTCCTGAGCCATGATCGGTTGGATCAAGGGGATGAATAACAGTAGAATGATCAGTTTTTTCATTGGTAGCGTATTTTAATTGCAACAATTTTAACGCAATGCTCAGACCAATAGGAGAGAATGTTATCAGTCTGGTTATTGGTGGTACGAACGAGGGCAATGCCGGGAGTTAACGAAATACGGTCGGTTCCTACCGCCATTTGCGGATTTCCTACCAGCCTTACATCTCATAGCGGTTAATGCCTTAAATTGCAGTATGAAAAATAAAGGCATCAGATGGCTGTTGCATCTTTTGTTCTGGGGCGCGACGGCCTGGTTCATTCTCACGGCCTTTGCTATTGTGGGGCACGAGGTGGAAATGATCAATGATACCCGCACGGTGCGTGTGAACTGGGATGGAAATGTAGTGGTATTACTATCGATCGTGATCCTGTTGAGTGCCGGCCTGTTCTATTTCAATCTCTGGAACATTGCCCGACTGCGGGAGGAAGGCGGACGCTGGAGAACTGCGGCGTATTCCATCGGAGCCCTTTTGGCCTGTATTTTACTTTATACGGCTATCGTTCGTTTGCCTCATTTTGTGCTGTATCCACAGTTGGGTTTCGGGTTGGTGATGAGTATATTGCTGTTCTACCTTGCGGTTTCTTTCGGCTATGGCATCAGCCGGGTATGGCTGACCACCGAATCGCAAAGGCGGCAGCTTTTTCTGGAAAAAAAGCAGACGGAACTTGATTTGTTACGTCAGCAACTACAGCCTCACTTTCTATTTAATGTGCTGAACAACCTCCTGGCCATGGTCGATCATCAGAAAGATCCGGCCCTGGCTACTGCCATCGACCGCTTGTCGGGTCTGCTGCGCCATGTGGTCTACGACTCGGCGCAGGAGCAGATATCATTGACCAAAGAACTCGATTTTATCCGCCATTACGCTGAACTACAGCTGCTGCGTTTTGAAGCCGGAGAGGTTGATTTTCGGCTCGACATTGATGGGCTTCCGGATAGGTACACGGTGGAACCCGGAATCTTCCTGCCTTTTGTGGAAAATGCCTTCAAGCACGGCGCTGCTCCGGAAGAGCACTCGTTTGTTCATTTGTATTTTGATCTTCGGCAGCCACAGCAGATCATCTTCAAAGGAAGGAACAGTGTTTGGCCAGAGTTAAAAAAAGAACAGGTCGGAGGTTCGGGACTGACGGCTATCCGTAAGCGGTTGCAACTGGTCTACCCTGATGCACACCAACTATTAATTGATGAAGAGAATGAAGCATTCACAGTCGAACTGACTCTAATCCCCGGTAATATTAATTTTCCTTATCCCAGTCACCAAAAGTCCGGTCACCACAATATTCTAACTTCCCCATGAAAGCCATCATCATTGACGACGAACCCAAAGCCATCAGCCTGTTGGAAAAATACCTGGCGCATTTTCCGGAGATCGAGCTGGCCGCTACTTTTCGCAACGGACTGAAAGCGCTGCCCTTTCTGCAGGCCGAACCTGTTGATCTGATCTTCATGGATATCAATATGCCGCACATTACGGGAGTGTCGCTGGCACGACTACTGGAAGGGAAAGCCCAGGTTATCTTCACTACTGCTTACGCGGAATACGCTGTAGAGAGCTACGAGCTTTCGGCCGCCGACTATTTGCTCAAACCCATCACTTTTGAGCGCTTTACTAAAGCAATTCTAAAGGTATTACCGAAAGAAACGGCGGTTGCATCGGTGTCGGCGACGGATCACTCCATTCTGATCAAGAGTGGATCCAAGACGTATAAGGTCAAAGCGGATGAGATCGCTTATTTGGAAAAGGACCACAATTATATGGTCTATCACTTGGCTGATAAACGGATCATGGCCCGGGAATCGACCACCGAGGCTTTAGAAAAGTTGCCGGATCAGTTTGTGCAGATCCATAAATCTTACATTATCAATCTGGATAAAATGGCGTTTTTTGATAAGCAGGAGGTGTCGGTAATGGGGCGGTTGCTAAGTTTGGGGGGTAGTTATCGGGATGCTTTTTTGGCGCGCATTAAGTAATCCGGGTTTGGCAGTTTTTCAAATCTACCTGATCTACACAAATAGTTCATCGGGCGATTCTTCAACCACAAGTGGCCCAAAAAGGACACAAGAGCTAGATTCTGCGAAAAATCCAGCCGGATATTTCGCAGAATTTCCTCCCCTTTTGTGGCCTTTGTGCTCTTTGTGGTTCAAAAAATCTTGTTTACAAAATGTGTGCATCAGGTAGATTTTCAAATCTGCTACGCCTCGCTGCTCAATAATATGGCAGCCCAGCATCAGATTATCTGCGGTAATTGCCACACCTCGTCCAAAATGAGTATCTGATGCCGGGTTTCTGTTTCCAGCCTTCTTCTGGACTGATGGCCATTAGCAATAAGAATACAATCTACACCGATCTCCTGAGCTACTTCATAATCATGCAAGGTATCACCGATCAATACCGCTTCTTTTCTTTCGATGCCCTGATCCTGCATCAACTGAATGCCCCGTGCCACTTTGCTTTCTGCCCGATGGTTATCCAGTCCCTCAATTTCGGCAAAGTACTCCCGGATGGTAAAATGCTCCAACAGTTGGAGTACACTGTTTTTATGCGCTGCGGTGAGTATAAACTGTATCAGGCCACGTTCCCGAAAAGTTTGTAAAACATCGCCGGCCTGCCGGTGCAAACTGCATTGTAGAACACTCGTATCGTAATGTCTAAAGAATTTTTTGGTCAGCGATTCAAAGGATTCCTTTTCCAGGTCGATCCCGATCCTACGGTAGTACTCAGTGATGGGAAACCCAAATACCTCGCGGTAGTGGTCCCGGTCCAGTTGCAATTCATGGTGTTCCGTTAAAAGCACATTGGCGATATCGACACAGAGATGGGTGTCGTCCAGCAGCGTTCCGTTCCAGTCCCAGATGATCGATGTGTATTTGTTCATTGATGGAAGTTGTCAGAGTTCTAATCATAAAATTTTCGAAAACCGATGTTCATCCCAGATCGCTCCATTTTTAATGATCGCTTTTCTAAGTACACCTTCTTTAACGAAACCATTCTTTTCCAGCACCCGCATGGAAGCGGTATTGTATTCGAACACGCCGGCATAGATCCGGACCAGATCGAGCTTGTCAAAGCCATACTGTGTGATCAGGGCCACAGCCTGGCTGGCAATACCTTTACCCCAATAGGGTTCACCGATCCAGTAGCCCAACTCGGCCGACAGGCGGTAGACGTCTTCCTGTGGGTGCAGACCCGTCATACCGCATAATTGCCCTTCGTATTCTATGGCAAAAGTTTTCTGCGGCTCTTCTTTGAAAGTAGTGCCGATAAAGAATTCCGCATCGCTTTCGGCGTAAGGATGCGGCAGCATATCCCGGACGTTATTCCAGATCTTGCGGTTATTGACCAAGTCGGCCAGACGGGTTTTATCGGTCATTCTCGGTGGGCGAAGGGAGATCTTTCCGGCTTGCATTCGTTTTTAGTTTTCAAATTTCAACTGATGCCCGGCAATTAAAGTTCCGACGCGGTAGATGCCTGGCACTTCGAGCATATAGCGTATTGGTGGCAGACACAATTAGCGTAGTTTTCATCGCAAAGCCGCCAAGGCCGCAAAGCTTCGCAAAGATTGATGAATTTGCCGGCGGCAAATTCGCTCCTTTTATTTCTTTTTCAAGTCATTAAGGGTTCCAAAAAATTTGCTTTGCAAATTTTATCGAAGAGCTCTTTGCGTAGCTTGGCGTTCTTTTGCTCTCGGTGAAAATACTTCTCTTTCTCGCTACTCTCGTTAAACAGATACCGAAAATACCTGGCGCAGCAGTCGGGAAAAAAGACGCCGGCAGATGGTGGAGATAGAGATCCGTTCTCTACGGGCCCAATTAAATCCACACTTCATTTTCAATACGATGGGGTCGATCCAAAATTTGATCGCTACTAAACGTACCGCATTGGCTAACGACTATCTGGCCGATCTGGCCGGTCTGATGCGGAAAGTATTGAAATACACCAAGCGGGGTATTATTTCGCTGGAAGAGGAACTCGATCTGCTCCGCAATCTCCAGCAGGACCAACCCGGACAAAAGCGCATCGCCTTACCGACCCAGCAGGAGATCACCCTGGTGAAAGTGGCGCAGATAGTGCGTTGCCAGGGAGAGAACAATTACGCGCATTTCTATTTAAAGGATGGCCGCCACATTCTGGTTTCCCGGCCCATCGGCGAGTACGAAGAATTACTGGAGCCCAATGGCTTTATCCGTACCCATCAGTCTCACCTGGCCAACCTGGCCGAGGTGCGCTCCTTTGTCAAGTCCGACGGTGGGTATCTGCTGATGGAGACTGGGGCGAAGGTAGCGGTATCGCGGTATCGGAAGGATAAGGTGTTGGAGGCTTTGTTGGGATGAGGTTAGTAAGTACTGGGTGCTCGGTGCCGGGCACTCGGTAGCTCCTGGAAAGCAAATACCAGCCGAAAAGGTCCTAACTAGTTGCCTTTTTCTCCCAATACCGAAACAATCCGTACACACTTTGCCAGGTGGGATTGGCCACCTGATAGTTTTCGATCTGTTTCACCGAAAGCCCGGAATCTTTTAATTGTCCAAGGGTATACGCTTCGAAGGGCACAACCATAGCCTGGGCATCCATTCCGGCATTGTATTTTTCTTTTATCCATTGCCCCCAGTCATTCAGCACCCATTCCAGTGTATTCAAATGGTCATCGATATCGGTTACTTCTCCAAAGTGAGCGAGGTAAAGAGCACGGGGAGCCAGGTCGCGAATGATCTTGAGGGACTGTTGCCAAAGCGGTATATCTATATCGGGCGGCGGACAGGGCGGCACAGCCAGACCGGCACTGAAGCGGCAACCCGCCACATCACCGGTAAAAAGTAGGTCTTTCAGTTTCCAGGCGATGTGATGCGAAGCATGTCCGGGGGTATAAATAGCCTGAAAGGGATGGCCACCGAAAACTATGGTTTCACCATCCTGTACTTCAGTCAGAGATTCTAAAGGGATGGAATGCATCTCTCCCCATAGAGATTCCATGGCATCTCCATAGATCCGTTGGGCCGATTGGTACAGTCGCGTCGGATCGTGCATATGTTTAAACCCACGGGGATGAACGTAGACCTTCGCTCCCTGTTCCGCCAGCGCCCAGGCCGCACCGGCATGATCGAAGTGGATATGGGTGAGGAAGACATTTTTGATATCCCCGACCGCATAACCATGCTCCGCCAGGGCCTCCCGTAAACGGGGGAATGTGGAATGCGGCCCGCAATCGATCAATGACGGGCCTTCCGATGATTCTATTAAATAAGCCGCTATGGCTCCTTTGATTTTGAAATGTAGATCTAAGGTTTTGACCATGAGATTTTGAGTCAAATTGTCGAGGTAGTATATAATAGATCGAACTCTAAATTAATCAGCAAATATTGCTCCTGCTCCATTGCTTCATTGTTGCATTGACAGGATAGCCATGAAGCAATGAAACAATGAAACATCAAATAGTCCGTTAGGAAATTCGCTCTTTTACCCTTGTATTATACAATTTTGTTAGCAATGAACAGACTATCACCCTTTCCACTCCTTTAACCCCTGCCGGTTGATCTTCCCCGTATCATTCTTGGGCAATGCTTCCAGGAAAACTACTGATTTCGGTACCTTGAACTTGGCCAGGTGTGCCACACAGAAATCGATCAGTTCCTGTTCGGAAACGGCTGCCTGCTTTACGATAAAAGCCCGGCCTGATTCCCCCCATTTGGCATCCGGTACGCCGATCACTACCGCTTCGTGAACGCCGGGATGGGAGAGCAGGATCCGTTCCACTTCGGCAGGGTAGACGTTCTCTCCCCCGGAAATATACATATTTTTAATCCGATCGACCACAAAGAGGTAGCCTTCTTCATCCTGCCGGACCCGGTCGCCGGTACGGAACCACCCATCGATGAAGGCTTTTTCGGTCGCCGGTGGGTTTTGCCAGTAGCCCGGAATGATCATGGGGCCGCGCAACTGAAGCTCGCCCGCCTGGTTGAGAGGGCAGGTTCGACCCTGTTCATCTACGATCCGGCTCTCGACGTAGAAATTGGGACGACCGATGGAGCCCATTTTACGAATGGCGTCGTCCTGATGTAGAGAAGTGAGATTGGGCCCGGCCTCGGTCATGCCGAATCCCTGTCGGATCGGGACTCCTTTTTCGTGCCATTGCTCGATCAATGGAATGGGCATGGGTTCACCCCCGACGATGATGTAGTGCAGGGAGCTCAGGTCGGCGCATGCAAATTCCGGAAGGTCGGCCATCATCCGGAGCATGGTGGGCACACCCATGAAGATGGTCACCTGTTCCTGTTCAATTGCATGTAAGACGGCCCGGGCATCGAAAGATTTCATTAAACAGGAATAACCGCCGTGATGAAAAAAAGGAGTGGTCAGCACATTCCAGCCTCCGGTATGGAAGGGCGGCATGCAGTTAATGGTGCGGCTATCTGTATTGACGATCAGAGATAGCGAAGTATTGATGCTGTTCCAGAAAAGCATCTGGTGGGTGTACAATGCACCTTTGGGGAAACCCGTAGTGCCGGAGGTGTAGAGGAGGAAGATCGGATCGGTGGTACGGAGTGGAACTGTGCTAAAATGATCATCTTCCGGTAATTGGTTTTGTTTGCCGCAAAGTTGTTTAAGACTTTCCCAGGAAAGCTGAAAAGGCACCTGATGATAATGAGTGGATCGCTCGATCTTTTCCTGAAACTTGGCCTCAGTAATGACCAGCCCGGGCTGAGCGCTGGCTAACAGGTAATCGATCTCCGCACTGGCCAGCCGGTAATTCAGCGGCACTAGTATACAGCCCGTCTTCTGTGCGGCTGCAAATAGTATAAGGTATTCCAGACTGTTCTCGGCCAGAAGTGCCACCCGGTCTCCTTTTCCAATGTGGTAGTTGACGGTCAAATGATGGGCCAGCCGGTTGCCCAAACGATGGAGTTCTCCGAATGTAAGGCTTCGCCCGCTTTCGTATTCACTAAATGCGAGCTGATCCGGGCGGTAACGGGCCCATTTTGCGGCCCAGTCATATTGGTTCAACACGTGTTCGGTTTGAAATGATCAGAGTCGGAAAGCAGCGCTCGCAAAGGCCAGACCGCCACCCGAACCAATAAAATAGACCAGATCTCCGGTTTTAACCATTCCCTTTTCCCAGGCATCGTTAAACGCCATTGGGATACAGGCCGATCCGGTATAGCCGTAATAATGCATTACGGTATGTCCTTTTTCCCGCGCCACTCCCAGCCGGTCCAGGGTTTCCCAGATGGCATTGATATTGATCTGGGTAATAAAATAACGATCTACCTGCTCCGGAGGTATACCGATACGCTCGCTGAGCCGACCGGCCATTTGGGTCCAGATCTCCGGATTGAGTTCTTTGGGAAATTTACGGACAAATTTCAGCTGATGATCGTGATTTTCCAAAACCGTTTCGCTGATGGGCAGGTGCGTGCCCCCGCCGTAGATACCCATCCATTCGTTGTATTCCCCTTTGGAGATCAGTTCACTGGCCAGAAAACCGCGTTCCTGATTTCGTTCGGCCTTCAATAATACAGCGCCCGCACCATCCGCAAAAAGCGTCACGGTCTTTTTATCTTCCAAATTCAGGAATTTACTCATGGCGTAGGTGCCGATCACCAACACATATTCATATTGCTCATCGGCCCGGATGTACTTCGAACCGATATCCAGCGCCGTCACAAAACCGGCACAGGCGGTATTGATGTCGAATGTTCCCGCATTGACGGCACCAAGGCGATGTTGCACGACCGAAGCCGTCGAAGGGGAAACAAATTCCGGTGTATCGGTAGCCACAATGATCAGGTCCAGTTGCTCCGGCGATATACCTGCGCGCTCCAGTGTCTGGAAGGCCGCCCGTTCGGCCAGATCTGCTGCACTCTCATCATCGGCACACCAACGACGTTCGTAGATGTGAACATTCTCGTTTAGCCAGGTAGCTACATCTTCACCCAACTGTTCATTGAACCAGCTATTGGTCAGTATCTTTTCGGGAGCATAGGCTCCACAGCTTATAATTGTTGCGTTGCGCATCAATGATTTTTTAGTACGATTCACGTTTGACGGAATACGATTGACGGCTCATCCTGCGTGCCGTGGACCATCAACCGTACGCCGCGTACCGGTAAATTGAATGATCAGTCCCGGCAATGCGCTCAGCAGTAAAGCGATAGCTGCAGTAACACCGGGATTGCCGAAGGCCAGCGTGCTTTCCGGGAATAGATCTTTCCCGAAAAAATAAAGGCCAAAATGAATGATGATGCCCAGTAGTGACAGAGCCCAGACCAGTCTGAGATTACTGTTCTTAAAGAGGACACCATTCAAAAGAGGGGGAACGGCAGCCAGCACCAGCCCATAAACGCCGACCTGTCCATAAATGCCCAGCAGCTTTGGTGGATTGAGGGCAACAAAAAAGGTTAGTATTGCAATGAGCACTAATACGATATGGCTTACTTTCAGGGCCGCTCTCATTTTCTGACCATCCGTTAGCTGTTGAGTACTGAAACGGTCTATAAGATTCAGCACCAGATCATTGGCGGTAATG
>JAGQXH010000120.1 GCA_020436695.1 Lewinella sp.
TTTCAAGCAGGACGGTATCATGTTGGGTACGAACTACAACCGGAAAACTTTCCGGATCAATTCCGACCACAAGATCAATAACATGATCACCATTGGTCAGACGCTCATGACGGCGGCGGATCAGCAGATCTCCGAGCGGGATGGAGGCGGACGTAGTCTTGTGATGAATATGATGCGAATGATCCCTTACTGGCCGACACGTGACCCGACCAAAGTCGGAGGTTTTAGTACCACTGCGCAGGGCCTGGATGCTACCGACCCGGAAAACCCGTTGCGCGTAGCGGAAATGGAACAGCTCAATCAGGTGAACAACGGCTTCAAGATGATCGGTTCGGTATTTGCCGATGTCAAATTCACCAATTGGTTGTCTTACCGCTTCACGGCTGGTGCGGATTACTCCAACGGCCGTTTTTCTGGATTTTCACCCATCTACGACGACGGTAACCGGACCCGGCCCATCGCTCAGGTAACGGATAACCGCAACCAGTTTCTGTCGACGGTCTACACCAATGCGCTGACCTTTGACAACACTTTCGGACAGCATCACCTGAACATATTGGCAGTTGCCGAGCGTCAGGACTCTAAATACCGTGCACTGAATGCCAGTGGACAACGCCCGGATAATAACATTCAGGTGCTGCAGGGTATTTCCAACCCTTCGGTTAATTCCTCTCTTTCCGAAAATACACTGATCTCCTACATCGGCCGTTTGAATTATGAATTCGCCGGCAAATACCTTGTAGGTGCTTCCGTGCGCCGGGATGGTTCTTCCAAATTTGCTCCAGGTAAGAAATGGGGTACCTTCCCCGCCGTTTCCGTGGGCTGGCGCATCAGTGAGGAGGACTTCCTGAAATCCGTACAGGCGATCAGTGAATTGAAGATCCGGGGTAGCTGGGGCGAATCCGGATATAACTCCATCGGTGATTACGAATGGCAGCCGCTGATACAGGCCAACAATACCCTGTATCCGTTCGGCAATAACCCGACGCTCGGTTCTTACTTTAACCAGTTGGGAAATGTAGATCTTAGCTGGGAGGTGACTACGATGACCAATGTCGGTGTGGATGCTTCGTTGTGGAATAACAAGATCTTCCTGACCGCCGAATACTATAATCGCGAAACGGACGGACTGTTGTTGCGTGTTCCCATTCCTGAGTCGATCGGTTATTCTTCCAGCCCACTGGCTAATGTGGGCAGCATGCGCAATTACGGATTTGAAGCTACACTCGGCTATAATCACCGCGGCCGGGATTTCAACTGGACCCTGACCGGTACTTTGGATGTTACCCGCAATGAAGTGTTGAGTTTGGCTACAGCCAATGCAACGATCGATGCCGGTACTAACTCCGATTTCGGTGGTTTTGCCATCACCCGTACCCAGGAAGGTCAGCCCATCCAGTCTTTTTTCGGCTGGCAGGTGGAAGGTATCTTCCAGTCACAGGCAGAGATCGACGCTCTCAATGACCGGGCACCGGACGGTTATTACCAAAATGATGTAACGGCTCCGGGCGATATCAAATTCCGGGATGTCAACGGTGACGGTCAGGTGAATGCCGATGACCGGACCTTTCTGGGTAGCTACCTGCCCAAGTTCTCCTACGGTCTGAACTGGGATGCCAACTACAAGAATTTCGACTTCACCCTCTATATTCAGGGAGTACAGGGCAATAAGATCTACAATGGTACCAAAGTGATCGGACAGGGTATGTTGCGTTTGTTCAACGCTACGACTGATGTGCTGGATGCCTGGACACCGCAACACACCGATACCGATGTGCCGCGTGCGGTAAGTGGTGACCCGAATCAGAACTCTCGTACTTCGGATCGTTTCCTGGAAGACGGTTCCTATCTGCGGATCAAAAACCTGAGCATCGGATACACTATTCCGGCAGACAAGATCGGTGGACTGACCAATAATGTGATCAGCAAGATCCGGATCTATGTTTCCAGCCAGAACCTGTTGACGCTGACTAAATATACTGGTTATGATCCTGAGATAGGTTCCAAATACGGGAACTTGCTCACGCAGGGTATTGATTATGGTCAGTATCCACAGGCCAGAACTTTGATGCTGGGTATTAATGTAGGATTCTAGTCAGTTAGTCGTAATTCTGAATGTTGTGAGTCATTTCTTTTTTACTACGGACTTACGACTGACAGACTGAAGACTTACGACTTTTAGTCTTATTGCTCATTGAACAACAAAAAAGAATAATGAAAAAAATAATCATATGCTTTGGCCTGCTTGTCACAGCCTTCATGATCAGCTGTGATAAAGAAGACCTGGACAAGATCAACCCCAACGGGGTGACCTTTGATACTTATTTCAATAATGGTGATGAGTTGACGGCGGGGGTGAATGCTATTTACGCAATGACCCAGTCCAACAGCCTGGTATCACGCGAATGGTTTTTCACCCATGACCTGCGCAGCGACGAGATGGCTTCCGGTGGTGGTCAGCTGGAAACTCAGCGGAACCAACTCCTCATTGGAGTGCACGATCCCGGTAATGGCCTGGTGGCTGCCCTCTGGAGGGGCTGGTACCGCACTATTCACCGGGCTAATGTAGTGATCGGTAAGGCCCCCGAAGTAGAAAATATTAGTGATGATCTGCGCAATCGTCTCATGGGCGAAGCCCGTTTCCTGCGGGCATGGGCTTACTACGAGATCGCCACCCTCTGGGGGGCAGCTCCGATCTATACGGAGTTTGTGCAAACGGTCAACGGTTCCAATTCCAAGTCATCGCAAAGCGAAGTATACGCAGTAGCCATAAGCGATCTGCAATCTGCCCAAAGTGCGCTGCCGGCCAGCTACGACGACGCCAATAAAGGACGAGCTACCAAAGGGGCGGCACAAACCCTGCTGGCACGGGTATATCTGCAAATGGGTGATTATAGCTCCGCTAAAGCCGAACTGGAAAAAGTAGTGAATTCCGGCCAGTATAGTCTTGTCGATAACTATCTGGACCTGACTAATGAAGAAGGGGAATTCAATTCCGAATCCATCTATGAAGTAGTGTACGCTCCTTCCGGTGGTGCTTACAACTGGGGCAGTGACAGCGACGGCCAGAATATTGCGGAAGAAACCGTACGTACCCAGGAGTACAGCGCAGTAGGTTGGAGAAACGTCATCCCGTCCAATAAACTGCTCAATTCATACGAGCGGGTATCGAACGGCGATGCCAAGGACGATCCGCGTTACGACTTCAGCTATTGGCTGGAGGGGGAAGCCTTCAATAACGGCGAGAGTATTATGACTTCCGACCGGGTACAGGGAAATACTTCCGTGGTAGACGGCGTAGAACAGAAAGTATCCTGGCAGAAATATTCCATTTTATACAAACTGGATGCCGGCTACGCCACCAGTGCTATCAACCAGCGCATCATGCGCTACGCCGATGTATTGCTGATGCTGGCCGAATGTGAGAATGAACTGGGTAATCAGGCCCGCGCCATCGAGCTGGTTAATCAGGTACGGGCCCGGACTTCGGTAGATATGCCGCCGATCCCGACCGCCAATATTCCGGCCGGAAACCAGACTGAATTGAGAAAGGCCATTCAGCACGAGCGTATGATCGAACTGGCGGGAGAACAGATCCGCAACTTTGACATTCTACGCTGGCGGAAGAACGGCAAACTGGATGGAGAACCTATTTCCTACTTCATCCCCAACAAGCACGAATTGCTGCCGATCCCGCAGAGTGAGATCGATAACAATCCGAACCTGTCACAGGCCGATCAGAATCCTGGCTATTAAATTTTAATTGGACTGATAAACTCCCTGTATCTTGCCGGATATGGGGAGTTTTTTATTAGAGGTGAGAGCTCCTCTGCCTTCTGCATCTCCCCAATAGGGAGACTTCGTACAAAAGAACATTGAAGGCAGATTAAAATTTAACTCTACCTTTTTTGTGAAAGGCAGGAATGAGGAATGCAGAATGCGGTTTACAAATCAACGGCTCAGATTGGATGGTTTGCCGGGATAACCTTACTTTTGCTATCGCGCCAATTGGCTGATCACTCCTAAAACTCCGGAAAGATATATAGTTACGTAAAAGAAAATTGATACTCATCCGTCCACATACTTATCCAGATCGATGAAGAATCTAGCGGTATTCCTGTTTACTTTACTATTATTTACCAGCTGCGGCAATAATGGGGATCATTTATTTCAACAACTGGATGCCGGCGCTACCGGCATTACTTTCAGCAACGACCTGATCTCCAGCGATACAATGAATGCTTTTAATTTCACCAACTTTTACAATGGTGGCGGTGTCGGTATAGCTGATTTTAACCTCGATGGTTTTCCCGATGTCTGTTTCTCTGCCAACCAAAAGGACCCGGAATTATACCTGGGCTACGGCCAAATGCAGTTCGAGAAAATTGAGGATAGCGGCCTTCATAATCCAGGGTGGGCTACCGGGATCAGTATTGTAGACATCAATCAGGACGGCTGGCCGGACATATACCTGTCGGTGGCCAAACACAACTCGCTACCGCATTCGGCCAATCAACTCTACATTAACCAGCAAACGGAACGACCTACCTTTAAGGAAGAAGCAGAGCGCTACGGACTTGCCTATGGCGGCTTCACCATGCAAACGGCCTTTTTTGATTATGATCTGGATGGAGACCTCGATGCTTATTTGCTCAATACGGCTCCGGATGGATCCAATCCCAATTACATGCGGCAGTCCATCAATGACGGGTCGCATCCTTCTACGGACAAACTATATGAAAATACCGGACGACAGACTGACGGTACTTTCCTCTATAAAGACATTTCCCAGCAGGCTGGCATCATATATGAGGGTCTAGGACTGGGCATCGCCCTGGCTGATTTCAATCAGGACGGCTGGCCGGATATTTACTGTTCCGATGATTTCCAGAGTGATGACGCCCTGTACCTCAATCAGGGCGATGGCACTTTCCGGAATGTGGTAAAAAAATCGATGCGACATACCAGCCTGTTTGGCATGGGCGTGGATGCAGCTGATTTCAACAACGATCAACACCGCGATATTTTTCAGCTTGACATGTTGCCGGAGGATAATGAGCGGCAGAAGCAAATGATCGCCCGGGGTGATTATGAAAAGAAGAAGCTGAGTACTTCGGAGCAGTACAACTACAATTTGCAGTACATGCGCAACGTCTTGCAGGTGAATCAGGGTGTTGGCGATAGTGTGCCCTTATTCAGTGAACAGGGATTTATGTATGATGTGGCCGCCACCGACTGGAGCTGGAGTGTGTTGATGGCCGACTATGATCTGGATGGCTGGAAAGATGTGTTCATCTCCAATGGCTATCGCAAGAATGTGATGGACCTGGATTTCATCAGTTACAACAAGAACATCAGTATGTTCGGGACTATAGAGAACCAGGAAGCCTATCGCGATAAAGTGCTGAAAGAGCTGCCGGAGATCCGGCTACGGAACTATGCTTTCCGGAACGATCCCGGGGCGCGCTTTGAGAATGTATCCGCCAAATGGGGGCTTGATATTCCTTCATACTCCAATGGAGCTGCTTACGCCGACCTTGATCTGGATGGCGATCTGGACCTGGTAGTCAATAATGTGGATGAGCCGGCTTTTGTTTTTGAAAATCGCAGTGTCAATAAGAACTACCTGAAGTTGTCCTTTCAGGGGAGTGCGGAAAACCGGGAAGGCATTGGTGCTTCCGTAAAGGTATGCGCCGGAGACAATTGTCAGCTGTATGATTACTTCCCGGTGAGAGGCTTTGAATCGAGTATGAATGTACCGCTGGTGATCGGACTGGGTAAAAATGCCCGGATCGATATTCTGGAAGTTACCTGGCCACGAGGTAAAAAGCAGATACTACGTGATGTAGCGGCCAATCAGGAACTGATATTGAAAGAAGAAGACGCTATTGATGCGACTACAGAATCCTCTCCATCAGCGACTGTTTTTCATCCGGCCGACTTCTTACACTATCAGCACGAAGAATCCGATTACGTGGATTTTCGCGAGTTTCCCACTCAGCAAAAAATGCTTACCCGGAACGGGCCGGTCATTGAAAAAGGTAATTTCAATGGAGATGATCAAACGGACATCATTATTGGTGGTGCCTTTCGAGGAAGTCCTACGGTAGTCTATTTCCAGGAAGCCGATGGGCATTTTAGTCCGATGGATACCTTGCCCACCAGCCAGATAGAAGTAGGGGCGATAGCCGTTTTTGACTTCAACGAAGACGGACTCGATGATATTTTGGTGACTCCGGGGACGAGCGAACGCCCCATGATGGCGGGAGCGTCTTATCAGCCGCTGTACTTTATCAATACCGGTGAAGGCTTTCTCCAAGATCGAACCCTTCCTGAATTCAGTATTTGTTCAGAAAGTGCCGTGGTAGAAGATTTCAATGGAGACGGAACGCCGGATGTACTGCTGGCCGGCGGTTTTATGCCCGCTGCCTATCCGGAGACCTGCCAGAGTGTATTGCTGGTTTCCAAAGATGGTTCGTTCTCTAAAGTCGAAGTCCCATGGATACCGGCCGGCCGGGCGGTAAAAGATATGACTACCGTCGATATTGACAGCGATGGCGATCAGGATATCTTGCTGGCCGGGCACTGGACCGGTGTCGGCCTACTGCGCAATAATGATGGGGAGTACGCCTTTGAAGACCTTGCTCTTCCTGCCGGCTGGTGGAATTGTGTTCAGGCCGCCGATATCGATCAGGATGGCGATGTGGACCTCCTACTCGGCAATGAAGGACTGAACGGCATTTTCCGGGCTTCCCCGGAGCAGCCGGTAAGCTTGATTGCCAAAGATTTCAATGGCGACGGCCGCATCGATCCCATTTACGGCCTATTTCTGCAGGACAAAGAAGTCCCGATCCATCCACTGGGTACCCTCACCGATCAGATCGTGCAGTTTAAAAAGCGGTATACTCGTTTCCGTTCTTATTCCGAAGCCGGTCTGAATGATCTGTTCACTTCCGGCGATTTGGAAGGGGCACAGCATTTTGAGGTCACGGAACTGCGCACAGGCATCGCCCTCAACGACGGCAACGGGCATTTCACCTATCAGCCACTGCCGTTGGCGGCTCAGCAGGCCCCCGTCAACGATCTGCTGGTGCAGGACTTCAATGGAGACGACGCACCCGACCTGCTGCTGGTAGGCAATTTCTATCCCAACGAGCCGGTTTTCGGCCAGAGCGATGCTTCCTTCGGTACACTACTCACCGGTGACGGTACAGGCCACTTTAAGGAGCTACCCATGCACCAAAGCGGCCTGCAACTGGATGGAGATGCGCGGCATGTGCTGTATTTGCCGGAGCAACGCGTGGTGGTGGTTACGCAGAATCAGGGGGCAGTACGGGTGTTTGTGGTACAGTGATGGTTGCTATTTCCAATCCTGAGAATGGCAACAAATTTCACAGTCAGTTAAATCAGATAACGTTGCGCCTGTCCCATTGTTTCATTGTTGCCTTGACTGGAAGCCATGAAATGGAGCGTAGCAACATCCCGTACCCGCATGGTCGGGACAATGGAACCATGTAGCATCGAATCGCCGGTGGGGAAACCGTCCGTTCAATTTTTGTGCCACATATTTTTGTTGAAAATGTACTAATTCACGATCAGTATCTTACTGTCCAGTGGCTTTCCATCGATCAAAAGCGTATAGACATAGCTGCCGGCCGGTAGTTCATGGGTTGTGAGATTGATCTTGCCGGGGCCGGTGTGTTCCAGTGGGATCATTTTTACTAATTTTCCAGTGGCATCAATGATGCTGATGGCTGCATTCCGGGTGTTGGCCGGCAGGAAATAATCAATGCTACTGGTTTCTGAAAAAGGGTTAGGCGCATTTTGTTTGATAAATGGACGGCCATCTCCTTCCAATAGTACGTCGGTTTCTGTGATCTTGGGTAATAGCTGCTCCAATCTGGCCAGGCGTTCTTCCAATGCTTTCAGTTCCTCCACTTTGACTTCGAGTTCTGTGATCCGCTTTTCTTTTTCTTCGATGATTTGCTGTTGTTCCTGCACGCCTTTTATCAATACCGGAATCAGATCGGAATAAAGCAGGCCCAGGTTTTGCGCCGGCACGCTGCTTATTTTACCGGTTCTCTCATCTCTTACCAGTTCGTGATCGACCACTACTTCCCGGATCACCTGCTGAACTTCCTGGGCAATCAACCCCAGTTTAGCTCCGTCCTGCGGCCGTTCTTTCCAGATGAAGGTTACCGGATGGAGTTTCATAATTTCTTTCAGTCCGTAGGGCAGATCACGGATGTTCGATTTTGCTCGGGCGTCAGAGGTATTGATGGTCCCGTTGGCGGCCCAAATACTATTCCAGCGCCGGCTGCTGGTGCCCAGATTGTCAAGGGCATCGAAGGTAGATTGTAAGATGTAGTGTTGCCGGGGAGATTAGATATTTTTTTTGTGGGTGTATGGTTAGAAATCTATTTTAGCACGGTACTATTTTCGAGCCTTACTAAGTAAGTGAGCAAAATTAAGTTATCAAGTTGTATTTTTGCCTAATGAGAGGCACTCCCAGATACATCAAATTGTCAGAAGCCCAGCGAGCAGAGCTGGACAAAAGTTATAAGCAAGGTCAGAAAGCGGTTTTCCGCCAACGCTGCCACTACATCCTATTGAGTGACCAAGGCAAAACCATAGAGCAAATAGCGGATTTCTACCAAACCAATCGGATGTCGATAGGCAAATGGTTTAGCCGCTATGAGCAGCAAGGTGTCAGTGGCTTAAAGACCAACACTGGTCGGGGCCGTAAGCCACTCTTGTCGGTTGATAATGCCGAGCATGTGGCTCAAGTCGAGCAATATCTCGAACAAGATTGCCAAGACTTGAAACAAACCTTGCGTAAACTGGCCGAAGATCAGGGGCTAGAGATGTCTAAATATACCCTGAAACGCTTTTTAAAAAAGTTGGGTACAGCTACAAGCGATTTAGACGTCGATTAGCCGGGCAGCCCGATCCAGTTGAGTATGAGCAAAAACTAGATCAACTCAAAACCTTGATCTTGTTATCGATTCTGGGTCAAATTGATCTGTACTTTGGTGATGAGACCAGTTTCAGTTTACGCCCATGTGTACCCTATGGCTGGCTGCCAAAAGGAAAACAGACCGATATCATCACGGATCGCCAGTTGGTGCTCAATGTTTTTGGTTTGCTCAATACGAATAATCAACATTTGAAAAGTTACATGAACAAACAAACGGTAGATTCTGAGTATATGATCCGCTGCTTGGATGATTTCGCCCAGCAACTCAATCGACCTACGGTGATTGTACTAGACCAGGCCAGTTATCACCGTTCCGAATTATTCAAAGCACAGCTGGATCGCTGGCAGCAGCAGAATCTTTATGTCTTCTACCTGCCTCCTTATAGTCCACATTTAAACCCCATTGAGATTCTGTGGCGCTTTATCAAATATCAGTGGCTCAAACCACAGCATTATTTGAATAAGCATACACTGAGGGAGGCTATTGAATATATCCTACAAAACTATGCTGGGATATACCATATTAATTGGACGAAAAACACCAACTTGATAACTTAATTTTGCTCATGTACTTAGTACCTTGTAAAATGATTAAAAGATGTTGAGATATTAGGATGTTGAGATGTTGGGAGTGTACTTGCTTCCTAAGCCCAATATCCCAACTGCTAAAACTCAAACTATGCAAAAATTCCTATACCTGCTAATCTTCGCTTCGATTTGTTTACCGGGCCTGTACGCACAATCCAATCTAATTCGGGTGCCGGATGTGCTGGCTTTACCGGTATCACCGCCCGATGCGGTGCTTTCTTATGGACCGGATTCTCTCCAATTTGGTGCATTGCGCGTACCGCATACGGGCAATATCCCCTATCCGGTAGTAGTCATCATACATGGGGGTTGCTGGCTATCAGCCTATGATCTGCATCTGATGGATGCCATAGCGACCAGCCTGAGCGAAGCAGGTTACGCTACCTGGAACCTGGAATATCGACGAGTAGGAGACCAAGCGGGCGGCTGGCCCAATACCTTTTTAGACGTGGCAAAGGGTATTAATCACCTGCGGTTGATTGCCGGCAAGTACAAACTTGACCTGGATCGGGTGGTCGTCATCGGGCATTCTGCGGGAGGGCACTTGGCCCTGTGGTCGGCCATGCAGGATCAGTTGCCGGCCGGAAGTGAGATAAAATTGGATGATCCTCTGCCGCTGGCGGGCGTGGTTAGTTTGGCAGGTATCGTCGATCCCGAAAGCTATCTGGTACGGGAAGGGCAAAGCTGTGGTACCAGTGTGGATGAACTGCTGGGCGGATTGCCGGAAGATCTGCCGGATCGTTACCGCGAGGCATCGCCCTTAAAAATGGCGCCATTGGGTACGCCGCAAATACTGATCAGTGGCACGGAGGATACTATTGTGCCGCTAACACATGTAGAGCCATACTACAAAAATGCCCGGCAACGTGGTGATAGGATCAGGCTTAAGAAAATAAAACAAGCCGGCCATTTTGAAGTGATCGCACCAGGTAGTGTGGCCTGGCCGTCGGTGATGAAGGCTATTCGTAAATTGATATAATGATCGGCGCCCTCCATCTAAATATTTCGCCCGTTCGACCCCAAAGGAAAGAAGTTTGGTAAAAAAACACCAACATGAAGAACTGGTCTACATTGCTGTTGCTTTTAGTGGCGGTAGGGGAGTTGCTCGGGCAGGATGTTGCCCAACAGATGCAGGTCTATCTGCAAACTCTGGAAGAGAATGAAACTTTCAGTGGGAGTGTGCTGGTAGCTAAGGGGGAAGAGATCATCTTATCCAAGGGGTATGGAGAAGCCGTTATCGAATATGGTATTCCCAATACACCGGATACCCGTTTTCGGATCGGGTCCATTACCAAGCAGTTTACGGCCATGGTGGTGCTGCAACTAATGGAGCAGGGTAAAATTGATCTTCAGGGAAAGATTGTAGATTTTCTGCCTGATTATCCTGCTATCCAGAGCGAGAAGGTCACGATCCACCATTTGCTGAATCATACTTCCGGTATCCCCAGTTATACGGGTATGGAGGAGATCATGAAACACCGGGGCAGCCTGGAAGAGGCGCCGGAAGACTTCATCAAACATTTTTGGGATAAAGAGCTCGAATTTGAACCGGGTTCCGAATTTAGATACAATAATTCCGGCTATTACCTGTTGGGAATGATCATCGAAAAGGTAAGCGGTATGCCATACGATGATTACCTGACCGAAAATATATTCGAGCCATTGGGTATGAAAAATTCCGGCTTTGAGCACTATCGTTCCGTCATACCGAAAAAGGCGCAGGGATACGCGGCTATGGGGGAATATGCAGAAAGAGCAGGCCACATCGTAGCGGATATTGCCGGAGCCGCCGGGGCATTATACTCTACTACGGAAGACCTGCTGATCTGGCATCGGGCGCTGATGGATAAAAAGCTGATCTCGGAAGCATCCTACGAGAAAATGTTTACGCCTTATCTGAACAATTATGGTTACGGATGGGAGATCGAAGAGCATGCAGGTACCATGGTTTACCGGCACAGCGGCGGTATCGACGGTTTTCGTTCTATGGGCATTTTACTCCCCGAGAAGCAACTATCGGCCATCGTGCTTTCCAACCTCGAATCGACCAATGCCGGAAAAGTCGCGGAAAATCTCTTAAAGATGGAATTGGGCGAGGAAGTGAAAATGCCCACAAGACTCAAAGAAGTGAGTGTGCCTGCCAAAATACTGGACAAATACGTGGGTACTTATAATCTCTTCCCGGATTTTGATCTGACCATCATGCGCGATGGTGACCGCTTGATGGTTCGGCCTACCAATGATAAGGTTTCTCAATTATTCTCCGAAAGTGAGACCCTGTTCTTTTCCAAGGTCGTAGATGCCAAACTGGAATTCGTAGTTGGTGAAAACGGGGAAGTCAATGACGTGATACTACATCAGAATGGAGATCATCCGGGAAAACGGGTTAAGTGAGATCGATGTTTATTGACCAGCAACCGCAAAATCTACGTGAAAATGATCATCGTGCCGTAGAATGATCCGGTTTTTGGTATAAGGCAGATCCCGGATCTTCCTGCCGGCCTCGGTAGCGAATAGTCCCGGTCGTAATACCGGGTCGAAAATCACCTTTTGAATAGTCAGCCCATTTTCCCGGGCGGCTTCTTTTATGGCGAGAATACATTCGGCCAGACTTTCATAATCGATGTGGGCTCCGTTTTCCAATCTCCCCTCATCATCAAATTCGATGGCATAGCCCCATAGATTAAAGAGGTGGTTGCGCCGGTAAGGCCGTTGGTTGCGTAGCATGGGCGTCATGATGTCGATACTCAGTCCGTTACGATGGGTGCGATGGGGGTGAAAAATGCCTCCTTTGCGCAGACCGGTCTCACCGATGACGAAGGTGGCATCCGGGCTTTTCGTTTTGCAAACAGCGAAAGCATCTAACACGGTTTTCCGGACCCGCTCGTGCACAAAAGTGCGGCCGAAGAGATAGCCGGGAAAGGAATAAGTCGTGAAATTATCCCCCCGGAAAGGCAGCCGTTTGGCTCCCTCTATTCTCCCGTCCCGTACGGAACCGTGGGATATGCTGGGCCGACTGCTTTCCAGCCATAGCAGCGTGTTCGGGAAAAGAAAGAGAAAAACCAGAAGTACTGCTGCCAGCCGGAAAGCATAACGCCAGAAGGTCTTTGTCTTTTGGTACACCCAGCTCATGCCCAGGAAAATGACAAACCAGTAGGGAAAGATCAGGATACCCCGCCAGAGCCCAGACAGCCATTTTTCTATCGGGAACAGTAAGCCTCTCTGGATACCGTCCAAAATACGCGGTATATCCCGCTGGGCGTATTTGCTGTATCGCGGTATACTGCCGATCCAATCGGCCAGCAGTGGCAGGCCGAAATAAAGCAGGGTGATCAGGAGCGCCAGGATCAAAGGTCCCTTTTTCTTGAGTTGGGGCATTAACATATTTTATTCACCTTGTTTTTATGTTCCTACGGCTTAACCGAAGCCATTTGACACTCAATATCGCCAGGAAGTCAGGTCCGCTCCCCGGGGTGCCCGACTTGCCACCGATGCAGTCCATTTGGGAATAAACATCCGGTGATAGCGCAGGCGGGAGATCGCATTGGGCTGGGTGTGATCTCCGTTCCAGCAGTGTTCTGCCCGGTCGCCGTAATCTACTTCTCCGTCATAATAGGGGCTGGTAGTGGCTTTGAGCATGGTTTCCGTAAAATAGACGGCATTATTGAGGTAATAATTGTCCATATCACCGCAATAAATATGCACTTTACCTTTCAGGCTATTCCCGATCTTCGACCAGTCCCGTTTCATGATGTAGGCCAGGTCGTAATTTTCCCGCCAGAATTCAGCCACTTCCTTGTTGATCACGCCGGTGCGTTTGTCCCAGATGCGTTGCGGATATCCATCGGAGCCGACGGGTGAGTATACAGCTTCCCAGATATCGTACTGTTGTCCGGAGCGGCTCTTGTCGCCGAGTACCAGTTCTCGATAGTTCATATCCTTAACTGTGGCATCCACAAAACCCAGCGAATCCCGGTGGCCGGGCCGTTCGTTACGTTTAAACTCGCTGTCCAGATAGTAAGCGTTGGTATCTTCGTATAAATTGGTGAGGCAATAGGCCCGAAAGTCGATAGGGTCCGGACAGGCCGCATAGCAGCCGTTGTATTCATCCGGATACTTCACCTGTACCGCCAGGGCTTCCCAGCCACCGGTTGATCCGCCGTAGGTGAATCGTGCCCAACCCTCGCCGATACCCCGGAACTGCTCCTCAATGTAGGGTATCAACTCATAGGTGATGGCATCTCCGTAAGGGCCGAGGTTCTCGGAATTAACGGCGTAGGAATCATCGTAGTAGGGATTGGCGTGTTGGACCTCGATGGCCAGTACGCGTGGGAAGTTAGGACCGGTCCATATTTTATAAAAATCGTAGGCTTCTTTTTGCACAATGTGGTTGTAGCAGTCCAGACCGAAGCGGGCGCTGAATACGCAGGGTTCGGATGTGTCTGCCGGTTCGGTGCGCCAGCCTCCGAAATCGGCGGGGAAGTGCCCGTGGAAAATCGCCAGCGGGTATTTGGCATTGGGATGTTCGGCCCAGCCTTCCGGCAGTAAGACGTGGGCCCCCAGATACATATCCCGCCCCCAGAAATCGCTGAGTAATTTACTGCGGATTTTTACATGCTTAATGTACTCCGAATCTTCCGGTTCCTCAATAGGTGGGATCTCCTGATCCAGCGCGATGGTAAAAGCAGTGCTTTGCTCCGGATCGAAATCGATCAGTTGTGGATTGCTGTAGAGGTTGCCGGGTGCCCGGTTCCACTGCTGGCCTTCTCCGCGGTCCATAGGCAGCTTTACCGTGTGGCCGTCGGCCCGCTTAAAGGTTTCGTATTTGTGTAGCAGTGCCTGAACGTAGTATTTTCCGGCCGGGATGTCTTTGAAGCTTTCTGTCGGATAGCCGAAGGCATCCATATCGAAGTCCATTGAATTACCTGTCGCCCAACCGTCGACATTCATCCCAAAGGCGAGTTGGGTATTAAGTCCGTCGGAGATCTGAAAACGAGGCTCGGCCGCATCGTTGGTGGAAAACATCAGTATTAACCGGCCGTCGAAAGTAGTATCGATTTCCGTCGCCGGCAACTCAATACTGAAACTCGGTCCCTTCGCAGATTCGGTCTGGCAGGCAGTGAATGCCAGCAGGATGCCCAGGCTGCATAAGAAAGTGAGGGTTTTCATACTAGTGGTGCTTTTTGTGGGACGAATCCCGGTAAAAGGTATTTGGTTTTCGGTAAAATAAG
>JAGQXH010000121.1 GCA_020436695.1 Lewinella sp.
TGATCGAAGATAAAATGGTATGGTTTTCTGTCGGCATTGTAGATCTTTTGAGGCCGGATCTGTTCATTTGTAGGGCTATCAATTGTTCACATGCCGAAGTTCGGACCGGTAGATCGGAATTACTGTAAATCTTCATTATGGGTAACTAACTGGTCTTTAACCCCTTGCAAAAAGCTCTGAAAAACACACTTTCTTATGGATTGAAATCTAACTGCTATGCCTATCTTTGTATCCCGTAACATTGGAAAGGCAATCAATAATCATGACGAAATACATCTTTGTTACGGGCGGCGTAACATCTTCTCTCGGAAAAGGCATCATTTCTGCCTCTTTGGCCAAACTGCTTCAAGCCAGAGGTTTTTCCGTAACCATTCAAAAGTTCGATCCATACATCAACGTAGATCCGGGTACCCTCAATCCCTATGAGCACGGGGAGTGCTACGTCACGGATGATGGTGCGGAGACGGACCTGGATCTGGGACACTACGAGCGTTTCCTGAATATTTCCACCTCTCAGGCTAATAATGTCACTACCGGACGGATCTATCAGACGGTGATCGACAAGGAGCGCAAAGGAGATTATCTGGGAAGGACGGTGCAGGTGGTACCACATATTACCGATGAGATCAAGAGGAGAGTGCAAATGCTGGGTAACTCCAATGATTACGACATTATTATTACTGAGCTGGGCGGCACTGTCGGCGATATCGAATCGTTGCCTTATCTCGAATCCCTGCGTCAATTGCGCTGGGAACTGGGGTCTGATAACTGTCTAGTTATCCATCTCACGCTCATTCCCTATCTCAGTGCGGCCAAGGAGCTAAAGACCAAACCGACCCAACATTCCGTAAAAGAATTGCTGAATACCGGCATTCAGCCTGATATTCTGGTATGCCGTACCGAGTATCCCATCGGGATGGATATCCGGCGTAAACTGGCATTGTTTTGCAACGTGGATGTAGGTTCCGTCATTGAGGCGATGGATGCGGAAACCATTTACGATGTACCGCTGCTGATGTTGAAAGAAAATCTGGATACCACCGTGATCACCAAGTTGCGGCTGATGGATCGCAAGGAACCGAACCTGACCGTTTGGAAGAATTTTTTGGGTAAACTCAAAAACCCCACCCGGGAAGTACGCATTGGTCTGGTAGGCAAGTATATAGAACTGCAGGATGCCTATAAATCCATCTACGAAGCTTTCGTTCACGCCGGAGCCGTTAATGAATGTAAAGTACTGGTGCAGCCGGTACACTCCGAAAATCTGGAAGGTAGCGAGGAGGCCCTGCAGCGAAACCTGGCAGATTTTGACGGAGTACTGGTAGCTCCCGGCTTTGGAGAACGCGGAATTGAAGGTAAGATCCGGGCAGTAAAGTTTGTAAGAGAGAATAATATTCCTTTTTTCGGTATCTGTTTGGGGATGCAATGTGCTGTGGTGGAGTTCGCCCGCAATGTATTGAAGATCGAAGGAGCCGCCTCTGCAGAAGTGGAGCCCGATACCAAACACCCGATTATCGACCTGATGGATGATCAGAAAAAAGTGACCAAAAAAGGGGGGACCATGCGCCTGGGGGCGTATAAATGTGACATTAAGAAAAAGTCGAAAGCCAATCAGATATACGGTAGCCTGAAGATTGAGGAACGCCACCGGCACCGCTATGAGTTCAACAACAAATACCTTGATCAAATGGAGAAAGCCGGACTGATCGCCTCGGGGATCAATCCTGATTCGGGACTGGTCGAGATCGTTGAACTCAAAGATCATCCCTACTTTGTGGGCGTGCAGTTCCATCCCGAGTTGAAGAGTAGGGTAGAGGCGCCCCATCCGTTATTTGTTTCCTTTGTGGCTGCCTGCGCTGCCCGAAAATACGGCACTGCTATATCTAGTGAGGAATAGACCTGTATGTCGGACACCTCTCATAACCGGTCTCGTATCGTCTTCTGGATAGTTCTGGTCTTATTTGCCGGGTTGACTTATCTGGCCCGTCAGCATGTATTCTTTTGGGATACCGTCCAGTTCGCCGGCAAACACGGTCTATGGTTTTATGAGCAGAATTTTCGTTCGCTATTGTTACCGCCTGAGATCGACAGTGGACACCCTCCTGTTTTCGGCTGGTATCTGGCCCTGGTATGGAAACTGTTGGGCAAAAGTCTTGCGGTTAGCCACTGGGCCATGTTTCCCTTTCTCGCCGGTATTGTCTGGCAGCTTTACAGTATGGGCAAGCGACTTCTAAAAAATATTCCTGTATTTTGGCTGGTACTGATCCCGTTGGCCGATCCGGTATTTCTGGGGCAGAGTGTGCTGGTCAGCCCCGATGTGGTACTTGTTTTTTTCTTTTTGTTGGCGGTAAGCGCTTTCCGGGAGGGAAGGCAATCACAATTAGGGCTGGCATACCTGGGCATGAGCCTGATCAGCTTACGGGGGATGATGATCACGGCCGCCTTTGCCCTGGTAACTGCCTGGGGCTGGCTACAGACCCGACGCAAGCGAGATCAGTTCGTCGCTCCGAAATGGATACTTACGTTCCTTCCGGCAGGACTACTGAGCCTGGCATTTTTGTGGGTACATTATAGCCACACCGGCTGGGTGGGTTATCACTCTGATTCTCCTTGGGCACCCAGTTTCGACCGGATAGGGACGGCGGGGCTACTTCGCAATTTTATCATATGGTGCTGGCGCTGGCTTGATATGGGGCGGGTCTTTATTTGGGTGTCACTAATTTTTATACTGATCCTGGACCGGATAAAGACCGGCCGGACACTGCGTACCTATTATCTACGGTTGAAGACTTCCTCGTATTCCGGCTTCTTCAGATTGTTCCTATCTATCAGTCTTTTACTCAGTTATAGCTTTCTTACTTATAGGGGGCTTCAGGCACACCGGTATCTATTGCCGTGTTTTCTGCTGTTCAGTATCCTGACCGTGCTGATCATCGATCGTTTTCCCTTTTCGCGAATACGGAAATTCCTCTTACCCTTATTATTTTTGGGCCTGTTATCGGGTAATCTCTGGAAGTATCCCGATGATATGGCTCAGGGGTGGGATAGTACGCTGGCCCACTGGCCGTATTACCAGCTACGAAAAAAAACGCTTACGTACCTGGACGAGCAGGGGATTCCACCCGAAGAAGTTGGAACAGCCTTTCCCGAGATCGGACCTTTCGGGCCGCACGATCTTTCCGGCCGGGAAGTAGGTTTCAGGGAGAAAGACCTGACCCGGGATAAGTGGATATTTTACAGCAATATTATGAACGATTTCAGTGATGCGGAGTTAAAAGACTTACAGCAAAACTGGGTAGAAAAACTGAGGCTGGAAAGCTGGCCGGTGAAGGTAATATTGTTTGAACGGGTTCGGTGACAGAGAGCGTTAATTTTACTTGCGCCAGTTATCATTACAGGATCTTAGCATTGCAGCATCACAACATCAACAAGTTATGCGAAAATTAAGCATGGAGGAACTGGGGCGGGTCGATCTAGCTGCATTTAAGGATCAGCAAAAGACACCACTGGTACTGATCCTGGACAATGTACGATCGGCTCTGAACGTGGGCTCCTCCTTCCGGACGGCGGATGCATTTGCTTTGGAAAAAATTTATCTTTGCGGGATTACGGCCCGGCCACCGCACCGGGAGATACTGAAAACGGCTTTGGGTGCGACGGAGTCGGTGGAGTGGGAATACAAGGAAAATCCCGCAGATGCCGTTCGCGATCTTCAGACAGCAGGCTTTCGGATACTGGCCGTAGAGCAAACAGAGGGCAGCACTTCTCTGGAGCAATTTGCCTGGACGGATGAACAGCCCATCGCTTTGGTTTTCGGTAACGAAGTACAGGGCGTGAGTGAGGAAGTCCTCGATCAGGTGGATGGGGCGCTGGAAGTGCCGCAGTTCGGTACCAAACATTCGCTCAATATTTCAGTCTGCCTCGGGCTCGTAGTATGGGAACTGTTCCGCCAATGGAAATACGATCACCCTAAATAAAATAAATGCTATGAATTATTGGCTCGTCAAATCCGAACCGTTTGAGTACAGCTACGACGATCTGGAGAAAGAGGGCAAAACCATGTGGGAAGGGGTGCGTAATTATGCGGCTCGCAATCACCTGCGGGAAATGAGGGTAGGCGATCTGGTGCTTTTTTATCATAGCCGTAAAGGCCTGGAAGTAGTAGGAATTGCCAAAGTAGTCAGAGATGCTTATCCGGATCCGACGGCTGATAAAGGAGACTGGTCTGTAGTCGATCTGGTACCCTACAGACGTTTAACGAAGCCCGTTTCACTGCAGGATATAAAGAGCACACCGGCTTTGGCTGATATAGCGCTGGTGCGCATCGGCCGGCTTTCCGTTATGCCCATGACCAAGCCGGCATTTGATCTCATTCTCGATATGGCACAAACGGAAATGTAGCCGTTCGGTAATAGCAAAAATCGAATACCTACTTCAACTGTATTTCCATGATGGGTATCTTGATCTCCACCCGGGTGCCCAGACTTTCACCGGTTTTTTCATCTTTAAGGTCTATAGTGGTCACCAGGCCACTTTTCCCTTTACCGCTGTAGAGGATTTGCAGGCGCTGTTCGGTGATGCGCGTGCCCCGTGAACGGTGATTCTGGTAGCGGCTGTCCTGCAGGCGGAACTGACGGGCCTTCTCCCGACCAATGCCGTTGTCTTCCACTACACAAAGAATAGTGTCTTCGTCATACAGGGTATAATGGACGCTCACCTTGCCGTTCTTTTTACTGCGCAAGCCGTGTTCTATGGCATTCTCCACATAAGGCTGTACGATCATGGTGGGTACTCCGAGAATATCTTCCTCGATCTCATCGTCGAGGGTGATCTCGTAGGTCATGCGGTCTTCAAACCTCAGGTTTTTGTTGATATACAGGTAATCTTCCAGGAACTGCACCTCTTTCTCGAGAGAAATGATCTCCATATCGGAGTATTCCAGGCTCTGCCGCATTAGCAGAGCAAACTTGGCCAGGTATTTGGCTGCGGCCGAAACATCGTGCGAAGTGATAAAATTCTGGATGGAATTGAGCGCGTTGTACATGAAGTGCGGATTCATTTGCGCCCGGAGGGCTTTGAGCTGCAAACGGGTAGCCTGTAACTGCAGCAATTCCGCCTCCTGTTTCTTTTTACTGGCTTCGTATTTGACGTCCAGTTCTACCTGTTTCCGCTTATTGACCTGCTCGGTATATTGCTCACTGAAGCGGTTGTACAACAACTGGTATTCGTAGGCGCTTCGGAAATCCTCCTGTTCGGCGTAGAAACTGGCAATATCTTTACTAATGGTCGACAATTGCCGGTAATCCTCACCCGCACTGGCATAGCCGTAGGCCAGCACGAAATGCTCCAGCGCTTCTTCCTTCTTGTCGAGTTCGGCGTAGAGCCGGCCCCGCCAGGATTCAATAACGGACAGGTTGTAGTAGTCGTCGGCGGAGATGGATTGGTAGATCGATTCGGCCCGGGCAAAGTACTCCAGGGCTTCCTCGTAGCGCTCCTCTTCGTAATAACAGAAGCCGAGGTTGGCATAGGCGGAAGCTTTGGCCCTTTCGCTGGTATCGTCGCCGATATTGATCGCTTTGTTGAAGTATTCTCGGGCGCTCGCCAGATCACTCATGGCCAGGTATCCGTTGCCGACATTGAGATAGTGCCAGGCCAGACGGGTACGCATCTGCATGGATTCACACATGCGCACCACCTTGCGGTAGGCATCTACACTTTTTTCGTGCTCGTCGTTGCGTTCATAGATCTTACCCAGGCCACTGTGAATGAGGGTCAGAAAATAATAATCCTTCAGATCCAGCGGGCGGTCCAGGGTGTTGATCAGTTTGTCGGCCTCCAACAGCAGTTCGATGGCCCGGGAATAGTCGGCATAGTGAAGATGAACAAAACCCTCCCGGCAGATCACCCGGGCAGCCAGGCCGCGTTCCGGATAATGCTTCAACTGGCGGTTGGCCCTTTCCAGCATTTCGGTTGCCTCATCCATTCGTTCCATATTGATGAGGGTACCCGTGTAGTCGATCAGGGCTTCCGCCTGTTGTTTGAATGTGCCTCTTTCCTCGAGCATATCAATAGCCACCTGGAAGTGCTGCTCAGCTGAACTGAAATGGTACAACTGATTTTCAATATTAGCGAGGTTGAGGTGGTAGTTCAGACGATAATCCGGATAATCGTAATCCTGCAGGATCCGTTCCTGTTCTTGCAACAGCACCTTCGCCCGATGAATATTGGTGAATACATAACGCGCCGTTAACTGATCGATCAGTAACAGTCGTTGCAGTGGATCACGCTGTTGTTGCAACTTCAATTCCAGTTGCTGGTAATCATCGGTAGTGTAAGGAATGGTGCCGAACATACGGTAGAAAATAACAAAGGACTACATCCAAGGGAGAATGTAGTCCTTTATTTTTATACTTGATTAACAATCAGTTATTGGGGTACTATGCCTCCGCAACCGTTGTTGAATTTCTTTTTATTCTTATCGTTCTTACCTCCAACGATCTTTTTCATATCGTTCTTGCGGAGGGTTTTCAGATCCTTTTTCAGATCTTCCAGACTTTTTTTTGACTTTCCCATAGTATCTCTTTTATGATCCCGGGAAGAAATTGTTTCAATAGTGTGGTAAAAATACAAAATTATTCGCGGGATTTTGACATTAATAATTGGTTTAACCAAATTTTTATTGTTGTATTGCCTCCCCAGGCAGAAAAATTTGGTGTAGTTGGAAAACGTGTTTGTGTCTCATTTATTACTTCCCAATATAGGGAAATATTTTCAATATGCGCTCCAAATTTCAAATTTTAACGCTCAATTTCTTACGGTCAACGGTTGACGGTCAATGGTTTCCGACGGGCGATCTAAAGCGGCCATGTTCCACCGTTTATCGGCCACTATATGCCGGATTATAAACCTTCCTGCAGGCGGCGCATCTGCTCCATAAAAGCCGGACGCCGGCGACGGGAAACTTCAATCTTGATATCATCATCCATCACCAGATAGCCGCCGTCTCCTTTAACGAATTTGCGCATGTAGTTGAGGTTGATGACATGCCGTTTGTGCACCCGGTAAAAATTGAAAGGCAGCAGCATATCCTCGTAGGCCTTTATGGTCTTGGAGGCGGTGATCCGTTCCCCATTGTTCAAAAATATGTGCGTATAATTGTCTTCCGCCTCAAACCGCACGATATCTTTGATATTAACAAAATATATGCCATCCAGTGCAGAAATGCTCATTTTGGTGAAAGCATTCGGATTATTGTAGTAATTATTGAAGATATCCAGGCGTCCGTCCGTTTTTCTGGCGTGCTGGGGTTTGATGCGCGAAACGGCTTCCCGTAACATGTCCGGGTCTATGGGTTTGAGCATATAGCCGATGGAGCTATATTCGCAGGCCTTGATCGCGTATTCCTGGAAGGCAGTAACGAAGATGATGTCAAAGTCAATGGGGCGCAACTGGTTGAGCAATTGAAAGATGAGACCATCCGGAAGACTGATGTCCAGAAAAGCGACATCCGGTTTGACGGTCGGGTCGGAAAACAGTTCGAGCCCCTGGGCTACACTGCCGGCTTCACCGATCAATTCCACCTCTTCGCAGTGTTCCTCAAGCAGGTTTTTAAGGTTGTTCAGTCCGTTAATTTCGTCTTCGATTATTACAGCTGTAATCACAATATCTGTTATTTTGAGGGATGATTTTTGCAAAAATAGCTCAAAGCCTTCTTAATATAAAAAAAAACATTAAATATTAGAATGGCAAATAATATAAAAAGGAACAATGTAGGAAGGCCGTTGGTCAGAGAGAAGATCCATGAGATCATTTTTGAAGCGGATACACCTATGGGGAAGTTATTC
Source organism: Lewinella sp. (assembly GCA_020436695.1). Lineage (GTDB taxonomy): Bacteria > Bacteroidota > Bacteroidia > Chitinophagales > Saprospiraceae > Flavilitoribacter. The sequence continues at coordinate 7,845 of JAGQXH010000121.1, forward strand.
GATGTAGTACTTCTGGTGCTCATTGCCGCCAGTGTACTGGTCGTTATGTTGGAGAGTGTCAACTACATTAACGCACGGTATGCCGATCTATTTTTCACACTGGAATGGATCTTTACGATAATTTTCACCATCGAATACCTGCTGCGCATCTATAGTGTCTACCGTCCCCTGAAATACGTACTTAGTTTTTTCGGCATTATAGACTTGCTGGCTATTCTTCCCGCTTATCTGAGCTTTTTTGTGATTGCCGGTACGCATTCACTGATGGTGATCCGGGCCTTTCGTCTGATCCGGATCTTTCGGATCTTTAAACTGGGGCACTTCCTGAGTGAAGGTAATGTCATACTGGATGCCCTGCGGGCCAGCCGGGTTAAGATCAGCGTATTTCTCACCTTCGTTTGTCTGTTGGTAGTCATTATCGGCTCCATGATGTATCTGATCGAAGGAGGAGAGGGATCTGGCTTTTCCAGTATCCCCCGCAGTATCTACTGGGCTATCGTTACCCTCACTACGGTAGGCTACGGAGATATCACTCCGGCAACGGAAGTAGGGCAGTTCCTTTCAGCCGTAGTGATGATACTGGGATACGCTATTATCGCCGTACCCACGGGAATCGTATCTGCTGAGATGGTGAAAGGAAGTCATTCACAGATCAGTACGCAGGCCTGTCGCTACTGTGGTGCTGAAGGGCACGACCACGATGCGGTATACTGCCGGATGTGCGGTGAACGTTTGAATTAATTTTAGTCGGCAGTCATGGAGGATATGTCGAACTACAATTTATGACACGGCGAAATGGCCGGGATCAAGCCTCTCTATCCTGAAATTTGAGCACTAATTTTGTTTTTTGCTATTGGCATGAAGACTATCGACTGACGACTTGTATCAACCTGCCGCCTTATCCTTCTTCAGCCGGTGAGCGAACTGTTTCCTGAATTTGCTCACTTTCGGCGTGATCACAAAACTGCAATAAGGATTGCGATCGCCCACTTCTTCGTAATAGCCCTGATGGTAATCTTCCGCCGGATAGAAGGTCTCGAACGGACTGATCTCCGTGACAATGGGATCATCCCAGATCTGTGTTGCAAAATTTGTCTTTTTCTCCTCTGCTACCAGTCGTTGCTCGTCATTGTGATAAAAGATCACCGAACGGTATTGGGTGCCCCGGTCGTTGCCCTGCCGATTGAGAGTGGTGGGATCATGAGTAGTAAAGAAAATCTCCAGGATCTCATCGTAGCTGATCTCCTGTGGATCAAAATGTACCTGTATAACTTCAGCATGCCTGGTAGTGCCGGTGCAGACCGTTTTGTAATCGGCCGTTTCTTTTGTTCCGCCGGAATATCCGGATACCACCGAATCTACTCCCTGAACCTGCTCAAATATAGCTTCTACGCACCAGAAGCAACCGCCTCCGAGTGTAGCTGTCTGCATATTACTCATGTGCTTTTCCATTTTACTGCATACTAAACACGTGGAAAAGGGAAAAGATCAAAATATGTAGTAAAATAAGGATCAGAAAGGAAGGCCCAGATTTCTTAGTTTTTGCCGCCATCCTTTAGGTGCCGAACGTTCGATGACCAACGGCCGGATGTGAGCTTTGCCGTTTACCTTGATCCAGGCATTGTAGGTACCGGGGCTCAATTTGGGTAGCGGGATCTCTACCGCTTCATTCGGTGACTCAAAGTCATAAGACTCTTCCAGCCGAACCCGGCCTTTTTCATCCAGTAAAAGAAAATCACAGCGAAATGATATGGAAGCTGCAATCGATGAAGGAATTGAACCTTTAAATGTAAGGCAAGCCATCCTGCCTTTATTTGATAGCTGGGGATTAAGCTTGTTGCTTATTATTTCGGAAGAAGGGATCTTCCGTTCAGGAAGGAGATTAGACCACCCTTTCATGATGTTCATGATTTATGTAATTCTCATAGAAATGGTTGTGCCTAATCAGAATGCAAATGTAGAATAAATCCTTAATAATTTCATGAACATCATCTGAAAAAGTGATGATTGCTTACTCCCTGGAGATATAAAGTATGGATTAGAACATAAAAAATTAGGTGTACTACTTGACTGGTACACCTAGATGATGTAGATTTACTGTGTATTAGTTGAATAGTACACTAAGCTACAGTAATGATAAATGTTGATAATCTCTCTTTCAGTTACCCGAAGCGAACCGCTCTCTTTGATGGACTCTCCCTTCAACTACAATCGGGGAGTATCTATGGCCTGCTGGGGAAGAACGGCGCGGGAAAATCGTCTTTGTTACATATCCTGACCGGTTTGCTTTTCCCACAATCAGGCAACCTTAATGTAATGGGGTACCAGCCCCGGCAGCGGCATCCGGAACTTCTTTCGGATTGCTTTTTCCTATCTGAGGATATTTTTTTGCCCAACTTGACGGTCCAGTCTTATCGGAAGTTATATGCTCCTTTCTATCCTGGATTTGATCATGATCTGTTCCAGCAACTCATCCGGGAATTTGACCTGGATATTTGCAGTAAGTTGCCGGGGCTGTCACTTGGTCAAAAGAAAAAAGTGTTGTTGGCGTTCGGTTTGGCAACCAATGCCCGGGTGTTGCTACTGGATGAGCCTACCAATGGCCTGGATATTCCCTCCAAAAAGCAATTCCGCTCCGTTCTTGCCCGACACATGCACGATAACCGGATCATTATTCTGTCCACGCATCAGATTCGCGATCTGCAAAGCCTGATCGATACCATCATTATTCTGGATAAAGGACAGATCGTATTCCATGAAAGCCTGCTGGATATTACCGATCGCTTACAATTCAGCATTAGTCATCGCGAACCGGGTGATCCTTTGGTACTGTACTATGAGCGCGTGCCGGGGGGCTATTATTGTATCCGGCATAAAGGGCTGCAAGAATCCCTGGAGGTAGATGTAGAGATCCTCTTTAATGCCATTATCAGCGATCCATCCGCTTTTTCTCACCTTTTTAATTTACCAACGTATGAATAGTAGCGTATTTAATGTTTTGCGGATCAGGCTGCTGCTGTGGAGTGATCTTAGACTACACTGGCGGCGTAATGTGATCATGCTGGCAGGGCTGCTTGTATTTTCGTCACTCTGTTACTATGTGTTGGTTTTTGATAGCAGCATGGCTGCCAATAATATGCCCTATCTGCAAGGGCAATGGGTGGTATATGCTAAATTTCATGTCTATTTTTTTCCGGTAGTTCTGCTTGCCGGTGGATTTATTTTCACCAGTATCTCTTTTGGCGAACTCAATAGTTCCAACTCCCGCTCGTTCTATCTTAGCCTTCCGGCAACCGCTTTGGAAAAAGTGACCGGAAAGTGGTTGTTAACCGCACTCTTATTTCCATTAAGCTGGCTGTTGCTCTATCAGATCTTTGCCTGGATTACCTATAATTCCTTCCAGATACAGGGATATAAAATGGTGAAGTTGTCACTAATCGATCCCTGGCTCTGGCTCTGGATCGGGATCTACATCCTTACCCAGACCATTTTTTTCCTGGGCGCAGTGACCATGCCGAAGTATTCTCTCATCAAGACCGGACTGGTATTAGGGGCAGGCATATTACTACTTATGGGGATATATGACCTTATTATGGATCATTTGATCCCTCTTTTTTCGGAAGAAGCTAAAAGAATGGCAACTTTCGAGAGCCATTCTTTCAGTGGAACATCCTTTCGTTTTGGAGAGCATCAGGCTGCAATGATTGATCATTTGCCGGCGCTTTTTATTGCAGGCTTCGGCCTGTTCATTGCTCCTTTCCTACTGTACATTAGCTTATTGAAGCTTAAAGAAAAAGAGGTCTAATGGAATTTAAACCGCAAAAACCGATCTACCGGCAGATCGCAGACTACATCCTCGAGCACATCATTTCCGGTGAGTTGAAGGCGGGTGACCGACTGCAATCAGTGCGTGATATGGCCGCCGAAGTGGAGGTCAACCCAAATACAGTGGTCCGAACTTTCAATTTTCTCAGCGAAGAAGGGATTATCTACAATCAGCGCGGTATTGGATATTTCATTGCTGAAAACGCACCGGAAAAGGCGTACAACTTTCAGAAGAAGATCTTCATTCAGGAAGAACTACCCGAACTGTTCAGAAACATGGATCTGCTGCGCATCGATTTTAATGAATTACAAGAACTGCATCAAAAGCTTTTTCTGCATGAAAACAAGTAACCGATTGCTATTACTCTTTCTCGGCCTGGTCGTTTTCCTGATCGTGCTCACTGCGTTTGTCTTTCGTCCGTATCCGGCCTATTTGAAATGGCCCGTTGATCATCAATACATCATGGGAGAAGGCCGGATCGTGGCGGATACGCAATTGATTGATTATCATTACGTTTGGACGGACTTTCAGGATGTTTCCCTCGATCCGTCAGTTGCCGGAAGAGTAGAGGTACGGGGATATGAGAATGCCATGAGTGCGATTAGTGTGGAAGTTCGGAACGACACTCTTTTCATTAGTCAGGGCATTGGTAGCGATCCTTATTCCAGGTTTAGTTACGATATCGAAAAGCGCCCCATACAGGTAATCGCCGGCAGCAGCAGTCTGCTCGGTATGGAAGCGGTAGGGTGGGGGGCGTTCTCCGTCAACGCATCCCGTTTTGCGTTAGACGAGCAAGAAACTATTGATAAGCCGAATACATCAACCGACAAAATACTGCGTAATAAAAATCTCAACATTACACTTACCAGTGGAGGGCAAGTGACTTTACCTGTAGATAACCAGGTAATAAATGTAACAATTTCCGGAGCTCGTCATCTCTTTATCCCACCTACTCTGGATCTATCCGGACATTGCAATCTCCTGCGGATCGATCATCGGGAGACTTATGCTGATGTAAAGGCATTTTCTCTTGATGCGGATAGTGTGCAGATCAGTAGTGAAACACCATTTTCCAGTGACGCGGGGATATTTCGGGTTTCAGCGGAAAAATGCTTAAATGCCACAATTAGCGGTGCATCGGATATACTGTATCTGGGGCAACCCCGGATCGAGAAAAAAGAGCACTCCAGCGGACGAGTGGTCGATGCCAACCGGTATCGCTGAAATCATTTCCTTATTGATTGACTGCGCCTGTTTTTGATCCATATTTATACTCTAAGTATCTGAAAGTCAGTATGTAGGTAGCCTTACTTCTGTCCTGTGATTTAATGTCGTATTTAGATGACAGACAAACTATCGGACATCGAATCGCTCGTAGTAAAATACGTTCGTTCCATACTGTATAACGGTATTTTTATACTTCCTTAAAACGAAAAATTCCAAAATTATGAAATCGAGAATGCTCTTTCTGTTTACTATTATTTTTTGCCTGATCGACCAGACTTCATTAACTGCTCTGGATCTGAACGGACGGATCTTGAATTTTCCAGGAAAAAGTATCCAGCTAAAATCATTATTCGGAGGGTATCTCCTCTACGAAAGTCAATGGAAAATTATCGTAAGTAAGACTGGGGAATTTCACCAGGAACTCGTACTTCCCGGTGCAAGATTTGCCATACTGGTGGTGGGTGAGGAAGAGATCGGATTATTCTTATCTCCAGATAATTCAACGATAAGCCTGGAACTCGACTATCAGAAACCGGATCAGCTGAAGTTTACCGGAAAAAGTGCTGAAGCGGCCACATTTATGTATGCCTGGATGCGGAAGAGATTTTACCAAGAATATGGCTCATTGGATATTGAAAAGAAAGAACAACCTAAAGCCCTCTATGCATACTGTGATCAGCAGCGTTTAGAGGCAATGGAGAAGTTGGCTTCGATCAGCGAGCAAATGACGGAAAGAGATTATGCGCTTTGGAAAAGGGAGATCGATGATTACTATCAGGCATTAAAGGTCTATGCCGGACTGGAGGCGGATTACTCCGGACAAAATGGGCGATCAGACTGGATGCAAAATAATGAACAAATCCTTTTGGAAAGCCACTGCGATCACCAGTTTGATTATGTACCTTCCTATAATTATTTGCTGGGCCTATCGGAGAGTTACCGGGAAAAAACAATGTATCAGGATATGATGGTAGGAGACACGGTCAGATGGTTAGCGGCATTTGAAGTGCCTAATACCAACGAAATGATACACGCATTCGGACAAGACAGCTACAATAGACCTCTATATGAGTTAGGGAAGGATTGGATGTGTAAGGATGGTTTTACCAAAGCTCTGGCTAACAGGATACTGAGATCAATTAGGGGAGGGGACTACGAAAATCTTTATTGGCTGTATAAGCAATTTATCGCCCTTGATCCTGCTGTTCACTTGCAGGAAACTTTAGCACCCTATGCAAAGGATCTCCAAACCTTAGAAGCAGAAAAGAACGTAGAAAAAGAAGGGATCAATTTTTATCCCCGGGAAGCATTTGAAAACGGAGTGCTATCGATCATTCAACAAGATCGCTTCAGAGGTAACGTCCTTTTGGTGGATCTCTGGGGAACCTGGTGCGGCCCCTGCCGAGAGGAGTTTCCCTATCTGAAAACACTAAAAGAGCAATTAGCTGGTGAAGACGTAGTTTATCTGTATCTCGCTGCAGAAAAATTGAGAGATCCGGAACCTCACTGGCGGGAAACAGTAAATTATTTCGATCTGAAAGGTGATCACTATCTGGTTACCAAAGAATTACTTGGGCAATTCAAACAGGATATCAACCAACTGCTTCCGGGGGCTTATCCAACCTATATGATCTTTGATCGAAAAGGAAAAGTGGCCCAGGCTCCGGCAGCCTATCCAAGCGATGGGGATAAACTTCTACGGCAGCTCATGGTAGTCTTGAAAGCAAAATAACACAACTTTTGAGCAACATCCGCTTTGCTTTGGGCAAAGAATAAAAAAAAGATCCCCCTT
>JAGQXH010000122.1 GCA_020436695.1 Lewinella sp.
TAACCGTCACCGGAATTAGAAGAGGCTGAAGGCTGGTATGCACTTCCGGATTGAAACTTAACCAGATCCCGGTATTTTTTATAGTAGATCTCCATTCGAAAGGTGCGATTCTCTTGGCTGATCTGATAGTTCAATATGAAGTGATCAGCTTTTTCCTGCTCCAATTGATCGTTGACCATCAGCCATCGATTCTGTGCACTTTGCTGGAACTGGCCGAAGGCAGCGGATAGCTGACCGGATTCGGAAGTTTTCAGGGCCAGTGACAGTCTGGGGGCAAGGTGTATCTTTTGATTCAATCCTGAATACTCACTGCGTAGTCCTACCCGGGCGAGTAGGGAAGAGGTCAGATAAATGTCGGTTTCGGCGAACAGGCCCGCCAGTTGCTCCGTAAATTCATAGCGGTTAAAGAAGTTTTCTGTCGGTTGTTGATAGTCCTGATAAAAATTCCGGTGGAAGAATTCTCCACCCATTTTGATCTTCAGCTGGGAAGACAGCGTTTTTTCCAGGGTGACCTTCGTATGAATACCACCTTCATTTTCCCTGATGTGGTTTTCAGCCGGTCGAATGTCATCGCGGTTATGCGTAAAAGAAGCGCCACCCCTGATCTGCCAGCCATTGCCGATGACCTCCTGTATCATGGCATTCAGATAGGTATAGCCGTTGGTTGTTTCAGTTGGCGTCGTGATCGTCGGATCGCCGATGCCGTATTGATTGAGTTCGAAGCCGGATCGGTTGAAATTGCCAAACACCTTCAGTATGCCGCTGGTACTGATCTGCCGGCGATAAGCTACCGATCCGTTCAATGAAGTAGGTGCATCGATCCAGTCGATCTCCTGATTGATCAGCGACATGTATGGGTCTAGATTGGTGTATTGGGCCTTGGCAGACAGGGATGCTTTTTCCCATACCCGGGAAGTACCGATATCTGCACCGACACTCATCAATGAAATATCCGTACGCTGCTGGGTTGCCTTGAATTTGGAATTGAGGATGAGCGCGGATGAAAGAGCCTGCCCGTATTCAGCTGAGTATCCACCGGTACTGAAACTGGTGCCGCTGAACATATACGGCATAAAGCGCGACCGACCCGGCGTATTGGGTGCGGAAATACTGTAAAAGTTCATGACCTGCAGACCGTCAATGAACGTTTTGGTCTCGTAGCCTTCGCCTCCCCGCACGAACAGGCGGCCGGATTCCCCAACGGTCTGGGTGCCGGGTAGGGTATTAAGCGCTCCGGCAATATCTCCGGTTGCGCCGGCGGTAGTCAGGATATCCAACGGTTTGAGAATTTCGCGTTTATTGACGCCCCCGGCATCGTAAGCCCCGGCCGTGATCACTACTTTTTGCAGTTCAACGGCATTTTCTTTTAGCGTGATCCTTAGCTCGATCGCTTCCTGTGCTATCCTGATGTTTTTTCTGGTTTCCGCGTAGCCCAGATAGGTTACGATCAGCGTCTGTTCTCCCTGCTCGGATGTCGTGAACCGGAATTCCCCGTTCACACCACTGGAAGTACCGTCGTAGGTGTTTTCCAGGTATATATTGGCTCCGATGATTACCTCGCCGTCGCCATCCGTTATTATCCCTGTGATCGATACCTGGCTACTTAGTAAAATGGGCAGGAGTAAATACAGGCCGGTGATTAAAAATACAGTCGGGCGTTTCATATCCTGTTGTGTTTGATACAAATATGAACTGCGGGGTAGGGGAAAGGCAAAGAAATCGAACTGAGCTGTTGATTGAGCAGGATAAGTTGTAGGATCGGAGGATGAAGTTTCGGGCCTTCAGTGCATTAAAACAAATACAGAAAAATTATAATTTTTCGGAACATCCATTTCGCATTTACGTACAGCAAGCCATAGTAATGTGCGAGCATTACCCCATCCCCCTTATGCTCCCTGCCGGTTTAAGTGATCGATTTGCCCATATGGGTTGAGATCTGCTTTTAACAACGACACTATCCACCTAACGACACTTAAACACTAATGAAATGATTAGAGTCTTGCTTACCCTTTCCCTTCTGTGCAGTTCATTCCATTTAATTTTAGCTGAGCCCCCTGCTGATACCGTTTTACTGGAACGGAGTATTATAACCAATCACGCTATCAAGGCTGTTGATTATTCTCCTGACGGCCTCTTTCTGGTCAGTGGCGGTTTCGGCCGGACGGTAGACATCTGGAATGCACTTACCGGACGCATCATGTATTCCCTGGAAGGCCATGAAGATGATATACTGGCTATTGCCTGTTCTTCAGACGGCCGTATCATAGCCAGTGGCGGGGTAGATAAAAAAGTGATCCTCTGGGATATCATTACCGGTCGCCGGATCAGTACCCTGGAAGGCCATAACGATGATGTAAACGATCTGAGCTTTAGTCCCGACGGACGATATGTATGCAGTGCCAGTTGGGATCGCACGGCCATCATCTGGGATGTGATCACCGGGATCCGCATTCAGACCCTGAGCGGCCACCCCGATCATGTAACGGCGGTTGCGTTCAGCGGCGACGGTCAGCGCCTGGTGACGGCCTGTGCCGATCACAAGATTCGCATCTGGTCAGTGAAAAACGGCGAATTACTGAAGACGCTGGAAGGGCATGATGATGAGATCTGGGATGTACAATGGTCACACAGTGCCAAGGTTATAGCCAGTGGAGCTACCGATAACACGGCCTGCCTCTGGAATCCGGAAACCGGAGAACTGATCAAAAAATTTGACGGTCATCATTCCGATGTCTGGACCGTAGCTTTCGATAAGGATGGTCTGATGCTGGCTACGGGCAGCAGCGACCGCAGCATCAAGCTTTGGGACCTGGCTACGGGCGAACTGATCATGAATGTATCCAGTGAAGTACACACTTCCGATATTGAATCGCTGGTATTCAGTCCGGATGGAGAAACCCTCGTTAGTGTGGGCCGTGACGGCAGTATCCGCTTCTGGGAGATCCCGCGCCTGAGCCAGCGCATTCGCATGATCATCAGCACAAAAGTGGAGGCCTGGGCCCAGCAGCAGCCATTTGAAAAATCGAAAGATTACCAGAGACGTATGGCGGAAAAGGATGAACTGGTTAAGGATTTCAGGAAAGAAATCGTCGATACCATCCTGGATTATTACGTAAAAAATGTCTCCTGGGATGAAAACATCACACTGGGCGAGTATAATCCGGATCAGGAGTATTACTATCTGCATTCTCCCGTTCTTGGGGAAATGCGCATGTTCGTATCCATCAATCAGGCTCCCCTGATGAACGAGTACTTTGAAAAAATACAATTTGAGGACCTGAAGATGGACTACAACAATGGCCGCCTCCGGCTACGCTCCATGGATGGTTTTCTGTCAGGTATCAATCGAAGGTTTAAGGTGACACCGTAGATTGGGATATTGGGATGTTTGGACTTTGGGATTTTTGGATGTTGGGACTTTTGGATTTTTGGACTTTTGGATGTTGGGACTTTTGGGAAAAATTCAGGATTCCGGACAAACGATCGTATTTGGAAACTGAGCTGAAAAGATCCGGGTATCCAAATGTCCCAACTTCTCAGGGGCCCAACCTCCTAAAATCCCACTTCCCCTTCACCAAAACTGATCGCCAGCCGCCGGTAGTCCAGTTGCGCCGGGGCGCGGTCGAACAGGAAGAACAATAGGATCATTCCTTTTCCCTCGCGGTAAAGACTCACCATCTGGCAGGTGGATTTCTGGCTGAATTCCAGCTTGGGAACGAAGGTGAACAATTGTCCCCAGTCGGCAAAGTAATCTTCTTTAAGTGATTTTTCGGAGATGGCCAGTGAAGACACTATGGCTTCTTCGTCATTGGTGGCCACCTGCATCATAGCCTGCATGGCCAGGACGTGCGGCGCGTGGAACCGAAGGTCCTGCTCTTTGTACGGCACCACCTTATAGCGGATCTCCAGTCTCTCCTTGCGGGAGCGAATAGAAAAATCGTAGTTCAGCCAACGATTGGTGAACGGCCGGATGTCCTTATAACCGCCATCTTCCACCGGTAGGATCAGATAGGCATCCACCTGCTCGAGCAATTGATTGAAATCCTGCGGGATATCAATCCGCTGTGCCGCTATGGCCAGTGGTAACAGTAGTAGTCCGGCAATTAGCTGGACATGAAAAATGGTTCCCGATCGCTTAGAACACAGGGCTGTTGCTATGTTGTACGACATTTTTCGGATGTATTAATGATAGCCGGCGAATTCAGAAAATTTAGTCATCGGCTTGTTCTGCCTAATGATTTCCGACTAAAATACAACTTCCGAAACATTCAGACAAGACATAACAACTCACACCCAACCGGTGACCGGTGAGGCGGTGAAAATTAGCAGTAGGCCAATGAACTTCACTACCAGAAGAGTGCCTGTTTCATTGGCCTGACACGTGAGAAATTACAGGTTTTAGGTCAGTAGAGGTTAGGAGGAGCAGATTCGCTGGGAGAGACCTTAATCTTATCTTTTATGGATTGGATCAGAGCGGGAGAAGGCTTTCTACGATGGATCTTACCTTTGATGAATTCTCTAAATGATTTTTCCTGACTGAGTATTCTTAAGTAATGAGGATTATCTTTTATTTCCCGGAGCAACGCTCTTTCTTCTCTTTCATTAAGTTCATTATCGAGGTACATAGTGACCTTCTTGACAAGCTCCAGATAATTTTGATCTCTCATGACGACCTTTTTTATTTGCTATCATCAATCCCCTGAGACCATTGATCATCTGCAAACGCCTGATCCGGGAAGGGGGTACATGCTTTGCCTCCGATTGGCCCGACGACGGGCTCACACGTGGCAAAACACCATACACATCCTGCTGTTTTACTATTTTCGGGTACACGGATCATAAAAATGCATTTGAGAACAAAGCCTGCCTACTACCACCTCCCCGAATCCGGGAACAGATGCGTTCTGGGGTATCAGGATAAACAGGGGTTGAAGGCAGGCTTTTCGGGGAATTAGCCTGATAGCTTGGTTAAAGAATGATGATATAAAACCAGAGGTGAGTAAGTGAGACGGTGATTTGGTGAATATTCACCTGCTCACCATCTCACTACTCACCTCTATTTGGCACGCTTGTCCTTGTAGCCCAAAGACGAAGCGTAGTTTTTCAATTGTTCTTTCAGCATATTCCGTGCCCGGTGCAAACGGGAACGAACCGTACCGATGGGGACGTCAATGATCTTTGAGATCTCCTCGTAGGTAAAGCCCTCGATATCGCACAGCAGGATCACTACGCGGAAATCAACCGGCAGGGAGTTGATCGCATTGGTCACTTCGTCTCCCATCATCTGCTGGAACATTTCTTCCCGCAGATCGAGGTAGCCGGAGTATTGCGTATCTTCTTCGTCGTGGAAAGTAGCCACTTCTTCGAAGTCTACCCGGGTGGGTTGTTTACTGCGTTTCCGGTACTGGTTAATGAAGGCATTTTTCAGGATCTTGAAAAGCCAGGCCTTGGCATTGGTACCGGCGTGGTAGTGCTCAATGAAGCGGTATGCCTTCAGGTAAGTTTCCTGTACCAGATCATTGGCATCTTCCTCATTGTAGGTGAGGTGATACGCAAAAGTATACAATGCATCGATCTGAGGCAGAAACTCCTCTTCGAAGATGCGATCGTACGGTCTGGTAGGATTTTCGTTAGTCATTACCATCATAAAGATAGGCATTTTGGGGAATGTTCAAACTTAAGTTTTCGCATTCCTGCTTAAAAATACCGCTGTCAAAAATGGCGCGGAATACAATTCATCAACTGGACGATTTATATAAAAGTTCCCACCTTGTCATTTTTTTCCGAATTTTTCGTCGACTTAATTGCTGAGATCTTAAACTGTCTTGTTAAGATGGCGTTAAATCACAACGTGCAAATATGGCCCGATGCAGCCTTTATGGTTAGATTTATATCATTAGAGGTTGAGATGATGAGTCAAACGGAAATTGAAGGCAAATGCTCATTATTTTAACGCAATACCTAACAATTTCAAATAAACGCATTAGCACACTACGGCAGAATGATGTCCGGACAAACAATGTAGAATCATGAAGCACCTTTTTTCCATGCTTATCGCCGGAATGATCGGCGGTCTGGTCACCTTCGGTGGGATCTATCTTTTGCAGGATGAGCCTTTGCAGCCTCCGGTAGCAGCGGTACCTACCAGTCACTTCGTTAAAAATGTAAATCAAAGCCCGGGCACTACCTCCGTTCCGGCACCTTTTGACTTCAAGGAAGCGGCCCGCAAGGCTATGCCGGCCGTGGTACACATCTCTTCCACGGTGAGGAATTCCGGAGAAGACGACGAATCCACGAATCCTTTCCGCCATTTCTTCGATCAGGATGATACCCCCCAGATTGGTACCGGCTCCGGTGTTATTTACTCATCAGACGGCTATATTATCACCAATAATCACGTCGTGGATCACGCAGAAGATGTAGAGGTTACGCTGTACGATAACCGGACTTTTAAGGCAAAAGTAGTGGGTACGGATAAAAAGACGGATCTCGCAGTGATCAAGATCGATGCCACCGACCTTCCTGTACTGGAAGCTGGTGACTCGGACATAGCCGAAGTCGGCGAATGGGTATTGGCCGTCGGCAACCCCTTTGATCTTACATCAACGGTTACGGCCGGCATTATCAGCGCCAAGGGACGAAGTATACGCATCCTCGGTGGCGCCGATGCCATTGAAGCTTTTATCCAGACCGACGCAGTGGTTAATCCCGGTAACAGTGGTGGTGCACTGATCGATACCCAGGGACGTCTGCTGGGTATTAATACCGCCATTGCTACCCGTACCGGTGGTTACCAGGGATACTCATTTGCCATACCGGTTAATCTGGTGACCCGCATTATCGATGACATTATCGAATACGGATCTTTTCAACGGGCCTACCTAGGAGTGAGTATCGCCGCAATGGATAGTGAGGATGCGGAAGAACTGGGTATCGACCTTTCTCAGGGGGTCATTATTCTCGATCTGATCAATGGCGGATCCGCTCAGTATGCCGGTCTGCAGGAAAAAGATGTCATTGTCAGAATAGACGGGAAAGACATCAAAGGCGTCCCCGAATTGCAGGAAATTGTGGGCAGAGCCAAGGTTGGAGATAATATCACCGTAACGGTGGTTAGACACGGACAGGAGGTAGATGTACCGGTAAGATTAAAAGCTTATGATAATTAAAGGCAGATTGCTTTACCAAATTTTATTTTTTTTGTAATTTTGCTTTGTCTTTTTAGGGAAAATTGAAACATTTTTCCGGAAAAAGCAGTTTTTAAATGAACAACGGCTAAATTACAGCCTGGATAAGATAAAGATCAGGGGGTTAAGCCCTGTTTAAGATACTTGTTTAAAGTTGGTTTTTCGTTTTGTTTTGATGCGTCTGTCGCGCTTTGCGAGGCAGACGTCTTTTTTTATCAGCTTTTTTGTTCAGGATGTCAACTTGATAAAGAGGTTGGATTGATGTATATTTAGACCTTTAATGATCTAATACGCGCTCTGATGATCTCTAAGCTCTTTCACTTGCCCGGGCAGGGTCTTGCCCGTTATTTTACCCATTTACTGGATCTGCTATACCCTCGCCTTTGTCTGGCCTGTTCAACGGCGCTGCCCATCGGTGAGGAAGTACTTTGCCTGTTCTGTCGGCACAAATTGCCGGTGACGGATTATCATTTGATGAAAGATAATCCATTTTCAGAACGCTTTTGGGGACGTTTACCCTTACATAGCGGCACGAGTTTGTATCACTTTAACAAAGGCGGGAAAGTACAGCATCTCATTCATGAGCTGAAATATCACCATCAGCCCGAGATTGGACGGCAATTGGGCAAGATACACGGCCGGCTTTTAAAGGACAGCCCCTGGTTTTCCGGAGTACAGCTTATACTACCTGTGCCTCTGCATCCCAGGAAGCAACATAAGAGGGGGTACAATCAAAGTGCTCAGTATGCCGTAGGGCTGGCGGAAGGTATGGAAGTACCATGGTCTGACCATCATTTATTCCGGACAAATTATACCGATACGCAAACGGCAAAATCACGCCTGGAACGCTTTGATAATGTACGTGAGGTCTTCGCCTTAAAACAGACCGCGACATTGGAGAACAAACACGTGCTTCTGGTTGATGATGTGATCACTACCGGTGCTACGCTGGAAGCCTGTGGGCAGCACTTACTACAGGTTCCGGGGCTTACGCTGAGTATGGCTACTATTGCTTTTGCCAGTTGATCCAATAATCCATTGCCCCATTGTTCCACGGCTTCCAGTCAATGAAACAATGAAGCAATGGAACAAGAGTTGTGTTAATCCATCTGCTGTAACCCATACTGCTCGATCACCTCGATCAGCTGCTCTGCAAAGTTGTCTGCGGTAGAGAATTTATTTTTTTCCAGTCCTTTGGCCCAGCCCTTGTAATCTTTTGGATCGAGCTTACGTAGGTCGGAGAACGTCCCGGTAGTAATATAAAAGCTGTGATCTCGGAAACTGGTCCAGGCATTTTCGTAGGCACGTAGGCATTCTCCGTCCCCATCCCATTTATCGCCCCGCCAATCGGGAGTACACAGCAAACCGAAGTGATTGTTGGCCTGGGCAGTCAGGATACTTTCACCGGCCTGACTGTGCAACAGGGCATTGGCAAGAATGACGGAAGCCGGGATGCCGAATTTTTTCTGTTCATTGCGGGCTACACGGCCGAAGCGTTTTATATAGGCTTCTACCACCTTGGAATCCAGTTTGTTGAGCCGTTCCAGCAATTGACGGTCCGAACCACCGATGATGGACGAAAAATCAAAACGATCCAAGACACCTTTTTCGGGAGCCGGGGTCATGCTTTGCTGACTGGCCTGCTCGGTAAAAGTCTCCCGCTTGGGCGGAGGCTCCTGCTGCACGGGTTGTTTTGCCGGAGGCAGTGTAGTTTCAGTGGGAGCCGGAGCATTGAGGTTGATCGTAAAACTGAAATCTTTTTTAAAGATCAGAAATAACAGGAAAGCAACCAGCGAGATCCGGAACCAGTGTACTTTGATGTAGTGTAGAAGGTAGCTTGTAATATTTTGTCCGCTCATGTTACACCTGTTTTTCAAACAAAAAATTGGTATACAGACAAAAATAAAACTTTTGTGGTAAATAAAAACTTTTTAAATCAATTTGTTTGTGAAATTTGCGGGCAAGAAACTTTTTTACAGAAAAAGGAAAAAGACTTGGGATCAATACCAAAACATCGACATCTCAAATCAGATATTACCTGATTTGAAAAAAAATTAAACAAATGCTATAGATTTTGAGGTGAAGATCGGCTATTTACCAAGAAATTTCATCTTATAATCCGCCTTGGCTTTACCTTTTCGGATGTTCTCGAGCCGGCGTTTAATGAGCCGTTTTTTGATCGGCTTCAGATGTTCGGTAAACAAAATACCCTCAATGTGATCGTACTCGTGCTGGATCACCCGGGCATTCATACCGATGAAAAGATCTTCGTGTTCCTGGAAATTTTCATCCATATAGCGGATACGGAGTTGCGGAGGCCGTTCTACATCACCCCGCACATCGGGAATACTCAGACAACCTTCTTCATAAGCCCAGATCTCACCGGTTTCATCTACTTTCTGAGCATTGATCAGTACTTTCTTAATGCCGAGGTGCTCCTGTCCTTCTTCCATGATCTGGATGGTATCGACGATGAACATACGGATGGGGAGACCTATCTGGGGAGCCGCCAGTCCTACACCGGATGCCTTATACATTGTTTCCCACATGTTCTCGATCAGTTCGTTCAGCTCCGGATAGTCTGCGGTAATGGGGTTTGCTTTTTGTTTTAATACCGGAAATCCGTATCCGTAAATAGGTAAGATCATTAATTCGTTCTTTTACTTTCCATATAATCGCTCAAAATGAGCGAAGCACTCACCTGATCAACCAGGCTTTTATCGCGGCGTTTTTTCTTTTTTGCACCGCTTTGCAGAATTATTTTCCTGGCATCCTCGGAAGTAAAGCGCTCGTCCCAGAGCTCAACTTCCAGATCAGGATAGGCTTTACGCAGTTTGCGTACCACACCGATCACAAAATGATGGATCTGTGCGGGTTGCCCGTCGGCGTGTAGGGGTTCTCCGATAACGATTGCCTCTACCTCTTCCCGTGCCAGATAATCTGCCAGAAAATCAAACAGATCAGCAGTAGGAATGGTTTCCAACGGACTGGCAATAATTTGGAGGGGGTCAGTCACTGCGATGCCCGTGCGCTTGGTGCCATAATCAATTGCGAGTATTCTTGCCACGCCGCAAAGATAGCCATTATTGGGAAAAACAGATTGGATTGGTTCGGATAAACCGAAGGGGAAAATGGTGAGAAGTAAAGGAATTCGGACCCCCTAAAAAATGTTGCCGGTCAAAATGCAGAACATTAGGCCGGCAACTATCCTCCGCAGTCGTTAAAAGCGCCGGCTCACCCGAAGGCTTACCTTTGCCCTTAAACTAAGCACAAAATAAATAGTCCTTACTGAACTTCCCAAATAAAGGTGACTAAAAGTTTAGATTTGGTGACAAATTGACATTATTTCATATGTTTCGCGAAGTTTTTCCTCTGCTTATGGATGAGAAAAAAGCGGTCTAATGCCTGCTGCGAGTACGGTGAAAAAAGATCAGTGCGGCAATAGCCAACAATATACACGCAACGGCCAGGGATATCAAAAGCAGGGGAGAATAGGAAAAGTCTATTCGCTGTTGATTACCGATCAGGATGAAATTGGCCCAGATAGAGGGAGCCAGGTTGGCCTTTCTAAGTTTGCCTGATCTAAGGTAATCCAGTTTTGTCTGCCTGAGGGCTTCGTCTTTGTCCAATCCCTTTTTCAATTTGCGATTCAGCAGGATCATCATTTCCTTGGTGGCATGGTCATCGGCAGGCCAAAGGCTGGTGATCACATTACTGCTGCCGGCGTAGTAAAAACCGCGAGACAGACTCATAATACCTTCTCCTTGCAGCAGGTCACCGTTGCCCGTTTCACAGGCACTTAGAATGATGAGATCCGCCCGGATCGGTATATCGAATATCTCGTAATTGGCCAGGGTAGTATCGGAGAAATAAAGCACGTTGAACAGGGCATTACTATTGTCCACGCAGGCATGAGTGGATAATTGCAGAATGCGGTAGTCCTGAGCTACAGCCACGAAATTTTTCAGGGTGGCCTGCTCGTTCAAAAAAGCATCGCCCTTGTACAGCGTGCTGGTCGCGGTGACACTTTCTCCGCTATAAGGCAGGTACATGAGTTCGCCGGTGGTACAATCCCGGCTGACGGCTCTTCCGCCCGTGGAATGGTCGCCGAATACCGGAGCAAAACCACCGTAATTTTTTCGCTTTTCACGGATATGCTGCCGTTTTATACTTTCTACCAACAGTGTGGCCGAATAACCATAAGCAAGCGCGAAATGCTCCAGGAGGTAATCCAGGTGATCCGGAGAATAGTCCACGGGATTGTCCGGAGTCGGTGTGACCAGTAAAGACTCGAAGGCGAGGAATCCCAGGCGGTCGTCCGGCAAGAGGTATAGTCGTCGGTAGCTTTTCCGTAGATTCCGAAGGAGCGGATTCAGCAGATGGCTGTATAAACTGGCGGCAGAATGAGCGTATTTTTGGAAGATGGTGTCCTGCAGAACCGCACCTCCCGGTGTGCGCAGGGTTTCCTGATAGTCTTGAAAATCTTCTTCCCAGGCAGCTGGACTGGCCAGTTGCTCCAGCGTGGCGGAGTCTTCGGTAAGTAGTATAGCAAAGCTGTGTTCGCCGTTTATGAAATAAGAGACCAGGGCTGTGTCGTCGTTGGCCAGTAGTTTTTGCTGAACGGCGCTAAGCTCAGCCACTTTTTCGCCGTAGCTGGCTTCGTAGTATTGTGGGAAGCGGCCGGCCAGCTCGTCCTTTACCGATTCGTAAAGGGCCGTTACCTTGCGCAGGGCCTGTTCCAGCGTGATGATCTTTTCCGTATGGCTGTCATCCTGATCCTGTTCGCGGGCGTCTTTGATCAGGCGCTGCAATAAGACCAGATCCAGTTTGGCATTTTTCTCCTTTTCCAGCAGGTCGTTGAACTCCTGCTTGTCTTTAGACCGGCCGGAATTGGTCAGGCGAATATTTCGCCATTTCCTGATGTTTTCCAGCAACAGCAGAGCTTTGGTCTTTTCCATATAGCGGAATGCCTCTTCAATGTATTCCCGCTTAGGGGAAAGGCGATGCAACTGGTACAAAAGGGTAATGGCCGATGCGAAAACGGATTTAGCTTCCTGACTAAGCAATAATTTGGAAGCATCCGATTCGTAGAGCAACCGTAAGTTGTCGATGGCCTGAATAGCTATACGAAAAGTAGGCAAAATGTCGCCGGCCCGGGAAGGGTATTGTTTCATCAGCAGATCCCCTCTGTCTTTCAACAGCTGGATCAGCGGATAATATTCGGTTACATCCTGCAGGGAAGGAGTGCCAAAAAGATCATCAGTTCTGAACTCAGGATCGAACACCCGGAGGCCCTGCTGATAAGCTTCCATGGCTGCCTGTTGATCTCCCATTTTTTGGTGCATCATGCCGATCGAACGATAAAGGCGTGCAATGCTGGGGTGATACCGGCCCCGTATCAGTATCCTGCGGGACAATGCCTGCTGGTAATTCAGCAAGGCAGCCGGCCAGTGCTGTAGCTCTTCATCTACCTGGGCCCGAAGCGAAAACCATATATGTTGGTCATCCTGCTTTTTTTGCAGCAATGGCAAAGCTCTGGTCAGGTACGTTTTAGCCTGTTCCGTATCTTTCAATAATAGATGACCTTTGATGAGGTTGAAATACGTTTGTAAATAGTCGTTAAAATAGATGTCCTGATCCAGTTGGGGAAGGATCTTCAGGCTGGCTTCCAGGTATTGCATGCCCTCGCTTACCCGACCGAGCTCCAGGAGTGCCAAACCCAGATTATTGTAAATATTCAACAATTTCGCTTCATTGGGCCGGGAAATAGGAAAGAGATTCAAAGCCGTCTGGTATCGATTGATCGCGGTCTCATAATCTCCCCTTCCGTAATAGATCGCCCCGGAAAGCGTTTTGTGAGAAGACATATAGGAAGAATCCAGCCCTTCCGGATGTTCCAAAGCTTCCAGAATGGAGGAAGCACGGGTCAGCATCTCCTGGGCTTCTTCGTATTGCGCACGGACATCAAAGAGCATGGCCCGGAAATAATAGATCCGCTCCTGCCGGAAGTTTTCGCCTTTTAAGTCATGATTATCGATAATAGACTGTGCCTGATCCAGTGCACGGTCCAGGCTATCCATTCTTTCAAGATCATAATTTAGTTGACAACGATAGATAGTACAGGCAGATGCTTTATTCCAAAGTTCGAGATGCTCGTAGACTTGCTGGGTATTTAGAAACAGAAGGTCCGCCGCGACAGGGTCGGTTCCCCTAAGTTCGACCGCCCGGGCGTAATCTATATCGGCTGCTTCTCTTTGTTCTTCCGGATCAGTAGAGTAGGCAGTATAAGCCGGTAGTTCATTGATCAGCCCAATGAGGAGTAGTAGGAGAAGAAGAGTCGTACGCAATCCGTCGGGAGATTGCGGTCTTTTTTTCAGATTCGACAAGGGATCGAAAATTTCTCCAAAGATAAGGACTTAGGGACGGAGATAAAACAGGAGTCCCGAATTTTCAGAATAAGAGCAAGGATCTAGTGGGGAATCCCTGATTAATATTGATAATCAGCATGTTGTCGGTTGTCGGTTAATCAGTTGACAAACCGGCAACCGGCAACAGCCTCTTAAACATCAGATCTTCAAACCATTAGGCAGTTGTCTTATAATCTGAAATTACCCACCCAATCACTACCCCAGAATATCCTCAATCGCTTTCATTTCCTCATTCGAGAATTCCTGTTTATCCAGAGAAGTCACATTCTGCTCCAGCTGTTCCGGAGAACTCGCCCCGATCAGTACGGATGTTACCCGGGCATCGCGCAATAGCCAGGCAATCGCCATCTGTGCCAGCGCCTGACCGCGTTTTTGAGCTATCTCGTGCAGGGCCTTTATTTTCGGCTGATAGCCCATTACGCGTTCCCTGTCCAGATAAGTCATGGCTTTCGCTGCTCGGGAATCTTCCGGTATACCGTCTGCGTACTTGTCAGTCAGCATGCCCTGAGCGAGGGGAGAGAAGACGATGCAGCCGATGCCGTTTTCATCGAGTGTATCCAGTAGCCCGTCTTCCGGTTCGCGGTCAAACATGGAATATTTCACCTGGTGGATCAGGCAGGGCGTACCCAGTTCCTTTAGAATGGCTGCTGCTTTGGCCGTTTCTTCCGGTGGGTAGTTGGATATACCTACGTAGAGGGCTTTTCCCTGACGAACAATGTGATCCAGCGCCGTCATAGTTTCTTCCAGCGGCGTATCCGGGTCGGGCCGGTGGTGATAAAAGAGATCCACATAGTCCAGTCCCATTCTTTTAAGGCTCTGGTCGAGACTGGCGATGAGGTATTTCCGCGATCCCAGATTGCCGTAGGGGCCGGGCCACATATCGTAACCGGCTTTGGAGGAAATGAACAATTCGTCCCGGTAGGGCAGGAAGTCGCGTTTCAGAATGGTACCGAAGTTCTCCTCGGCCGATCCGAAAGGAGGCCCGTAGTTATTGGCCAGATCAAAATGGGTAATGCCCAGATCGAAAGCTCTTTTCAGGATATTCCGGCCGTTCTCGATACGGTCGAT
>JAGQXH010000123.1 GCA_020436695.1 Lewinella sp.
CGTAGCGCTTGGGAATATAGACAGTCTGCTCTTTCCCGGCCGGCAGAATATTATCCTTGTTTTTTAACATAACAATGGATTTTAACTGCGCTTCAAAACCGGCTTGCATGAAATCTGAATTTCCCACCAGCTCTTTTGTATGGTCCACATCCAGATAAGGATTCTCAAAAAGTCCTACCCGGAATATATTCTTCAACAAGCGCACAGCAGAAGTTTCCATACGCTGCCGCATCTCCTCTTCACCAAATTCTTTGACGCCCATTTGGTAGGCTTCCAGCACCGGTCCCGCATCATTGTTGCCACCAAACTGATCGCAGCCGGCCATGATGATCTTGTAGTGCCTTTCCGCTTCGGTGAGGCTTTCCACGCCCCAGGGAGTTCTGCCGAAAGCGGCCATTCCTTCGTCCGGACGGGTAACACCCCAGTCGGTACATACTACTCCATCGTAACCATATTTACCGCGTAATTGATCCGTAATAAAATATTTGCTGAAAGCATTACCCACATTCTCCCCGTCGGGGTTCTGTCCGAAAGAGATGGTGTAATAAGGCATTACTGCGGAGGCCATACCGGTACCTCCGTCCAGATTGAATGCACCTTCAATAAAGGGTTTCATGTGGGTCTGGAGATTATTCCCCGGGAAAACGGCAAATTTTCCAAACCCGTAGTGCGCATCCCGGCCGCCTTCGCCGGCACCACCACCGGGCCAGTGTTTTACCATAGCATTGACACTTTCGTATCCCCATCCGCTGTCAATTTCCTGATCACCGCTGGAAGTCTGGAAACCATCGACATATGCCCGGGCCATATCCGTAGACAGTTCGGGGCTCGGCCCAAAAGTCCCGCTAAAACGATACCATCTTGGATCGGTAGCAAGATCCACCTGTGGCGACAGGGCTGTAGCGATACCCAGGGCCCGGTATTCCTTGGAAGCGATCTCCCCGAATTGTTTTACCAGGGCCGGGTCAAAACTGGCCGCCAGACCGATGGACCCGGGCCAACGGGAAATATCACCACCGGCACCGAGCGTATATTCCTCATCCGAATCGGCTTGATGCCGGGGGTCAGAGCTGTTATTGGCCGGTATGCCCAACCCTAGACCTTCCACCAGCGCCTGGGCATTATTATTCCAAACCGCAGCCACCTCCGGGCTTTCCACTGTGGTGATCAGCACGTGCCGTAGATTATCATTGGTAAGAAAATCAATCTGTTGATCAGTCAGATCGGAGGATGGGGCTCCGCTTTCTTCAAACTTCTTGCCCCCGTAAGTACCTCCTGCACCGAAGCCGCCGCCCGGTATGCGCTGGTGCCCGCTATAGAGCATCAATCCTGCAATCTGTTCGATCGACATTTTGGAAGCAAGATCCTCAGCACGTTCCTGAGCCGACAGGCGCCAGTCTTCGTATTTGTCCAGCTCACCGTTCTTGTTCAGGTCTTTAAAAGCAAATCGATCCGCAGTCAGAATGCTAACGCCGGAGCCCGGACTGTATCCCAGCGTGGCTCCACCGTCATTAGTAACTATGTGAATGGTTCCGTTTTCGGTTTCCGTCCATTTTGGTCCGCAACTACTCAATAATAAGCTTATGCTAAAAAGGACTGAAAGCGTGTACACGAGTTTTGTGGTGTGCTTTTCCATAATTAAAGTTGTCAGTTACCCCGCCTTCAGTGATCAGGTGTATGGATGGGGTAAATGCTCGATGTAAATACGTTAGTATCAAACACCGGTCGGTATGCTTATCCACTTATTTCAGATAAGCTTTTACGTCCGGCTGAGCTCTTCACCACTGACAACCACCACCGACCAATGACAATTCGGGGTTTGGTAGGCAATTAGGATTCCTCAATGTGTCTTTATGACACATTGCAAAGATAATAAATACCTATTCAAAAAATACGCTGGGATACTCCACCATTCCGCTGACGCCCTGTAGGCTTCCCTCGATCAATTCGATAATCATACAATTTTCGGCAGGCACCTCAAAAGGAAGACTGATATGATATTTTGCAGCCGGTTCGTAACCAAATCTGGGGTAATAATCGGCATGCCCCAATAAAACAACGGAACCATGCCCCAGATCGGCTGCTACCTGATGAGCATATCGGACCAGGCGTCCTCCAATGCCCTGATGCTGGTACGCAGGCAATACGGAAACCGGCGCCATTGCCAGAGAAGGGAAAACTCCGTTATCATTGCGGATGACAATCCCAGACAACAATATATGGCCAACTATCTCATCGTCAAGTTCCGCCACGATGGAAAGCTCTGGTATGAAGGAGGGTGTACTGCGTAATCGTCGAACCAGATGATGTTCTGATTGATCGCTAAACACTTCATCGGCAAAAGCAGCTTTGACAAGCGCTTCCACTATTACGTGATCTTCCGGTGTTTCTTGTCGCAGTTCTAACATTTTTTATTCTCGTGACAGATCAATATGCAGATGGGCAATGGGCTTAACATCAGTTCCCATTCGGACGACCATAAGCCCATGCCCAGCTACACCTTATCGCTCTACATTGTAATTGCCGTAGGTATACTCCGCTCTCAGGTACAGCTTATTTCCACTACTATCTACCCGGTAACTTTTACGTATGCCGTTAAACAAAATACCGTTTGCTCTTTCGAAAGTCAGATTTTCTACCAGGCTAAAATGATCACCGGTATCCACCCAATTGGCCACGATCTTTCCTTCTTCATCGAAATAGTATTTCCACACATCTAATGCTTCCGCTCCATTTTCATAGGTTACCTGTAGTACATCAACAGCACGCTTATCCGGAAGTGTATCTTTCCCGGCATAGAGAATGACAGCCGCCGGATCGAGTAGACTAAACAGCATACCCACCACGTAAGTGGAAGCGTTCACTGCATCTTCTAAGGCCTGCTGGCTCAGACCCGACATCTGTCCATTTTCCGTGCGGCTGTAAATCCCATCTTCCAAACGGGTAATGATCTGATCTCCGTTTTCCAAAGAACGGATCTCTATCCGCAACGGATCATATTGATAATCGTGTACCTGTTCGTAGCGTTTTTCCAGTGCTCCTGATTCCAGTAATAACGAAAAATCCTTGGTATACTGAAGTCTGCGGATCGATCTCCAGGTTTCCAAACCACCAGCATATGCAATCGCTTTTTGCAAAATATCCCGCACTACCGGATCCTGAAGATGGGCATAAGTATCCGTTTCTTCCATCGCCGGGTTGCTCCGGCAAGCGAAAAGACTACTCAATAAAATCAGTAAAAACAAACGTGCATATGCCGGTGCGCTTCTATGCATAACCAACATTTTTCTATAAAAACAAGCTTACTACTCACCCCTGGAACCCCCTTAAACCATTATTCATCATCTAACCCCTTGGTTCCTCCGTAATAAAACCATTCTTCGTCTCCGCCGGAAAGCAGATAAGCAAACAGGTCCGTGATCTCCTGCGCGTTTAAACGGTTCAGCAAATTGGAGGGCATCGGAGAAACCGGGCTTAGCCCACTTTTCAATACGTTCGATTTAGGGATCTCCACCGTATAGGTCATATTGAAAGGATTCGGCATGAGGACAATCTTGTCACCCGTTTCCGACAGTATTTTGCCGGTCATTCTTTCCCCGTCTTTCAGGTCGAATAATGTAAAGGCATATTGATCCGATATCTCATCATTGGGACTAAAGATCGCATCAATGATCTCTCCCCGGTTAAAGCGGGTATGTACCTGGGTAAGGTCAGGCCCCATACTACCACCTTCCCCACGCATGCGATGACACATGGCGCAGAGTGCCGCTTCGTAGATGCGCCGGCCGGTTTCGATATTTCCTTCATACTCGTCGAGCCCTTTACCCAATATACCGTGAATGTCGGTTGAATTGTAATCTCCCCCCGGGCCTTCCGGTTGTGGTAAATTCATCAGTTCTTCGCCGGCCTTATAGACGCCGGAAAGTTCTTCGCAGTGTGCCTGCAGATCTTCGGGAACGTGCGTCATGGCCTGCTTCCGTATGTTTTCCAGGAAAGGCTTAAAACTCATGCCTCCCTTGGAATTCAGGGCATCAAAAAACCAGCTGAAATATTTATCCCGTAATGTATCATCCCATCCCTGCTCGGCCCGGCTGAGTAATACCCCGTAAAACAGTGCTTCGGTCGGCGGCATATGTTTCAACATATCCAGAATGGTCGGCCCGTATTGCTCACTTCGGTTACTCACTTCCTCGCTCAGCAGGTCAGGATGGGTAACGGTCTTTTCTCTGGTGTGTTTTTCCAACAGTTCCACACATTTTGCGGTAGCTAAAGGATCACCGAAATAGACCAGAAGCTGACTGAACTCACGATCCATCGCCGGGTCATTGGTGGGAAACTGCGCATTAAACTCGTTGATAAATCCTTGTCGAATAGCCGTTTCCGGCATTCCCCGCCGAATGGCTACCAGACCGATAGCCCGTAATCGATCTAGTTGTTGAGCCCGTGATAGTCCGGCAGGATCCAGCTGTGCCAGTTTTTGAAAAAGCACTTTCTGAATACCCGGTTTCCCGAAACGAGCGAGCGCCAGGCTCGCCTGAATAATTCGAACGGGATCTTTTTCCTCCATGAACAATGATTGCCAGGCACCAACGTCCTGATGCTCGAGTCCTACCCGGGCCGCATAACGGATAAACCGATCCGGATGGTTGAGTTGTTCCCATAGGAGCGGAATACTCTCGGGTGCTTTCCGATTATGTGAAGCTTCCAGCTGCCGGCGAAGTTGTCGCAGCTTGGCAGCGTCCTCATCAGTACTTTTTTCCATCATTCCCAGCGCCTCTTTCGGCCCTGTATAACGCAGTCGGTACAAGTGAGATTCCAGCTTGCGACCACCGCTGGCAAAGTATAATGCGCCGTCCGAACCGGCTACAGCATCCGTCAGTGGCAGAGGCGTACCGGAAAAGAATTCCGAAAACCCACCGGTATAAGTGCTTCCTTTTTCCTCCAGATCTACGTAGTAAGCGGTACCGAAGCTCCAGTCAAACACCAATAATCCATTTTTATATTGTTGTGGGAAATCCAGGCCGGCCGTGTAGAGTACAGCAGTAGGAGAACCCTGCCCCAGATTAACCACTGCCGGCAGGTTGTCCGGATAATAATCGGGCCATTTACCGGAGCCGGTGCGCCAGCCAAAGTTGCTGCCGCTCGTTGCGTGGCAGATCCGGATCGGCCGGTACCAGGGCATGCCGATATCCCATTCCATATCGGCATCGAAGGCAAACAATTCTCCATCGCGGTTGAAAGCCATATCGAAAGGATTACGAAAACCGGAGGCCACCAGCTCCCAGTTTTTCCCATCCGGATCAGTCCGGGCGATCCATCCACCAGGAGGTTCGATCTGGGTGGCGTGTCCGCGGGCATCCAGGAAAGGAGGGAAGAGATTATCCGCTTCCCAATTGTTGGGCAGGCAGCTGTTCTGAACGATGGCTTCCGGAATTTTGGTGTAATTACCGGCAATGAAATAGATCTGTTTTCCGTCCGGACTAAGGACCATACTGTGCGGACCGTGCTCGCCGGACCCTTCCAGCTTAAGCAGCATTTTCAGCTCGTCCAATTGCCCGTCACCGTCGGTATCCTGCAGACGATATACGCCGCTGCCCGTTTCGGTAAGTGGTTCGCCATCGCCGTCTTCCCAGCGTTCATTCACACTGACGTACAGACTATTGAATGCCCAAAGCAAGCCATGGGCGTGTCCTATATCTAGGTCAATGGTGTCTACCTGTGTAGAATCAAGTACCTCTCCAACGGGCGGTATTTTAAACTGGTATAGATCGCCGTTCTGATCACTGGCGTAAAACATGCCGTTTTCGCCTTCGGCCAGTGCGACCCAGGATCCGTCATTGTTTTCTAAGGGACTGTAGAGGATCTCCAGTTCGAAGTTAGGTGGAATGTTGTAAACGATCTCTTTTGGCTCATCTTCAGTGTCAACGGAAGTATCGGGCACTATATCCGTTTGACAGGAAGCCAAAAGGAAAAGGTACCCCAATACCGAAAGGTAGGTTCTTTTCATGGTGGATGTTTAAAGTTGTTAGTTCTAGATCTATGTATTCACTGACTGTGATCGACCTTGCCGGACGTCGATTCATTTCAGTTTTTCGTTATTAGCGTGCCGCTCCCGGTCGCGGGTTGTTTTCTTCTCCAGATTTTTACGCAGGGCTTCTTCCAGATCTACACCGGTTTGATTGGCCAGGCAGATCAATACAAACAGCACATCTGCCATTTCATCCGGCAGGTCGGTACGGGCACTAAATTCTTTTTCTTTGGTTTTGAAGGATTGTTCTCCATAAAGGCGGGACATGAGTCGGGCTACTTCACCAACTTCTTCTACCAAAATAGCCATGTTGGTCAACTCGTGGTAATATTTGACTCCAATAGTATTGATCCACTCATCTACCGTGGCCTGGGCTTCTTTAATAGTCATGAACTGAGTTTAACGATTTACAAATTGTAGTCCATATCTGAGTACCAAGAACCCAGAACCTTTTTTCTAGGGTTATTCTCTATTTTTCGAATCAATGATGATCGTCACCGGCCCGTCATTCAACAAACGTACTTTCATATCGGCACCAAACCGGCCGGTTGCCACCGGTCGCCCGGCCTGCAGCGATAAAGTTTTGACCAACTGCTCGTACATAGGTATGGCCACCTCCGGCTTGGAGGCCCGGATGTAAGAAGGGCGATTTCCTTTTTTGGTACCGGCATGTAAGGTAAACTGGCTCACCACGAGCAGGCCGCCATCCTCATCCAGTACCGATCGGTTCATAATGCCCTGCTCATCATTAAAAATGCGCAGGTTGATGATCTTACGGCACAACCAGTCGATATCTTCCTCCCCATCGGCATCTTCAATACCCAGCAGGATCAACAGACCAGCCCCGATAGCTCCGGTAATTTCGCCTTCTACAGTAACCGACGCTTCACTTACCCTTTGAATGACAACTCGCATGAGCTATGTTTAGTAATCTTAGATGGATATTTACGATCCACGCCTTAAAATAAAGTCGGTGAGTCGGAAATCCGCTGATGCAGATCCGGGGAATTATTTTTTACGGAATTCACCTTGTCCGACACGCGATACATTTCCAGAATGCCGTTTTCCGGAGTTTGTAACAGCGAAAGTGCTTCTTCCAGGGGAATATCTTCCAACCATTTTTCCTGATCCTGCTTATGGTTCAGGATAACCGGCATCCGATCATGTACGCCTTGCATGTCCTGGCTGGGAGCTGTGGTGATGATCGAGAAACTCTTAACGGCGTATTGATCATCATACC
The DNA here is from genome assembly GCA_020436695.1 of Lewinella sp. Lineage (GTDB taxonomy): Bacteria > Bacteroidota > Bacteroidia > Chitinophagales > Saprospiraceae > Flavilitoribacter. The sequence goes on from JAGQXH010000123.1 coordinate 7,269, forward strand.
ATACATCCCATATACCTGCCAACAATAAAAGATCGCCGTTTTTCAACATGATCCGGTAAGGGATCTTCTTCGTGCCCACCTTTTTCCATTCGTAAAAACTGTCGGCCAACACCAGGCATCTTTTTTTTCGAATGGGCACCCGGAAGGAAGGTTTACTTTCGATCCCTTCCCGGCGGGCATTGATCAGTTTTCCGGCTATCTTGTTATCTCTTGACCAATATGGGATGAGTCCCCAAGTGATATACTGCAGGGTCTGCGGTTTATCATTCGTAATGACGTAACTGTGCTGCGTGGGCGCCACATTGAAATTGATCCTCAAATTGGCACCGACTTCCAGTTCCGTTCCCAACTGCTGCTGGATCTTTTCCTTCGATGCAACAAATGAATATCGACCACACATGAATGATGCTGATTTAAAAACATGTTTTAAATCCCATGACAAACCGGGATCACAACATGTTCTAAACGGTTGCTCTCTCTATCGGCTTGTTTCCACTAATCGTTTCAAAACAATCGTGGTAAGCTCACGCTTCCTGTTCAACAACAGTTTAGTTTTAACAATCAATCAATTAACAACTTATCAACGCTTTTTCCACGACTTTCCCCATAATAATCCAAAACAAAGCAACACTTTTACGGGAAACAAATGTATTACCGCCCGAAAAAATACTTTTCCACAAATGAAAAAAGCGCTTTTTGTAAAGGTATAAAAATCAGTCGTTTGTCGATAGTGGTTTTCCACACCATTTTGGGAATAAGTTGTTAATTTGAAAATCACTTCTCCACACTTATTAAGATGTCGTGCCTGGTTGAAGTTTTCGATTGGTAGATTTCCCCGAAATCGTGGATATCCACCATCGTTATTGACATGCAAAAGTCAAATTTTAGCCCTGTTGGGGAAAAAAGTTTTACTGTGTAAAGAAAATCCACAGGCTGTGAATAAGTTTGCATCAGCTTGTAAAAGAGGCTTTTCAGAAGTGTATGAGATGTGGAAAGTGGGGTTTAATTTCTTAATAATGAATTAACCTAAAATTTACATCAGATTTTATCTACAAATCCACAACACTGATGATGATAAGGTTTTTTAAAATTTTTTAATAATAATCTATTAAGAGAGATCAGAAACTTTATTTGCCCGGTAAAGAGGTAAAAACAATCTATTTTGTTTTTCTGGGCACAAACAAAATAATATGTTCACAGGGTACCATGGAAACTCCTACTTTTAAATACAAAAAAGCCGTAAAGGTTTGGTTGATCATTGGTCTTATCATGATCTTTTTTCAGGTTGTGATCGGCGGTGTAACCCGGCTGACGGGATCCGGACTGTCTATTACCAAATGGGATATCGTCTTTGGTACGATCCCTCCACTTAATCATGCTCAGTGGGAGGAAGCTTTTGATTTGTACCGGGAAACACCGCAATACGCCAAGATCAATGACGGTATGAGCATGGCTGACTTTAAGTTCATTTACTTCTGGGAGTATTTTCATCGCCTGTGGGCCCGTAGTATGGGATTTGTCTTTCTGTTCCCCTTTCTCTTCTTCTGGCGCAAAGGATGGATCGATAAGATGCTTATGCGGCGGTTGGGCATTACGGTGCTGCTGGCGGTTGTGGTGGCTTCCTTTGGCTGGATCATGGTGGCCAGCGGCCTGATTGATCGCCCCTGGGTAAATGCTTACAAACTGACCATGCATCTTTCACTGGCACTGATCCTGTTTAGTTACTTGCTATGGACAACGTACAAGGTTATCTATCCTCAAAATCGAGTTATTAACAATACAGTGTTGAAAAAGTGGAGCAATGCAATCGTTAGCATTCTTGCAGTGCAAATTATGTTAGGTGGAGTGATGTCGGGAATGAAGGCCGGATTGTTCTATCCAAGCTGGCCGGACATGAATGGGAGTTTCCTTCCAGCAGTGTTGTTGGATAGTTCACAATGGACTGTGGATAACTTTGTGCAATACGATAGTGGCCCCTTCATGGCCGCACTGATCCAGTTCTTACATCGTAATACAGCTTACCTGCTGACAATCATTGTTTTATACTTCGTTTTTTTGGCATGGAACCACCGAGGAACGATCTTATTCCGGAACAGTTTATATCTGTTGATAAGTATGTTGGTAATTCAGATTACACTGGGAATTCTCACCGTAATAAACTGTATAGGACAGGTTCCCGTAGGCCTGGGGGTATTGCATCAGGCAGGTGCTTTATTGTTGCTCACCATCGTACTTTTGGTGCGTTATCAAATGGCTCCCCGGGCTGTTTGAACAGTGTGGATAAAGCTGTGGAAAAGTGAGCATTACGCCCACTTTTTCAAAATTTTCAACATCTTATTAACGGTTTCGGTGTAAGGCGGATAAAGGAAGTGTAGCGTATCCCAATAGCGACTGATCACGCCTTTTTCGTTGCTGAATTCTGTAAATCCTCTGAAGCCCATCGATTTACCGATCCCGCTGTTATTTACACCGCCGAAAGGTAAATTGGGATTACCGAATCCGAGCAGGTAATCATTGATCACCATTCCGCCGGCAGAGGTTTCCTGCTTTAGATAATGGATCAAGGATCTACGTTTGCTGGCAACGTACATTGAAAGCGGTTGGGGATGTCGGTTGATGATGGCGGGTATCTCTTCCTGGTCCCGATAAGTCAGTATGGGAAGGATAGGACCGAAGATCTCTTCTTTCATGATCTCCATTTTATCGGTTACCTGGCTGAGTACCGTCGGACTGAAGAACAGTTCTTCTTTTGAAAAAACTCCTCCGATCTCTACCCGGGCACTTTTATCAACTGCATCCGTAAAAAGCTCGTGAAGCCGGTCAAAGTTTTTATCGTTAATGATGTGTGCAAAATCTTTGGAAGTGACCATTTCCTCTGGGGTAGTACCATAGAATTTCCGGATAGCCTTGCGGTAAGCTTCCACAAACTGTTCCTTCACATTTTCCTGGATGATCATATAATCGGGAGCGATACAGGTCTGCCCGCCATTCAGGCTTTTGCCCCAAAGGGTTTTTTCGGCGATCGTTTCCATATTGACCGAATCGTCGATAACAGCAGGAGACTTCCCTCCCAGCTCAAGCGTAACGGAGGCGAGGTGTTTTGCCGCAGCGCCCATTACGATCCGGCCAACTCTTGGACTTCCGGTGAAGTAGATGTGGTGAAAAGGTAGATCGAGTAATTGAGTGGTAGTTTCCACTCCACCTTCCACAACGACTACCTCCTGCTCCGGAAACAATTGACGCATCATCTTCGCAATAAAGGCAGACGTATGTACAGTGAGTTCTGAGGGTTTGATAATGGCCGTATTGCCGGCAGCAATGGCATACAGCAAGGGATAAACCGATAGCATAAAAGGATAATTCCATGGACCAATGATCAGGGTATTTCCTTTAGGCTCGTAGTAGATGTGAGAGGAGGTACCGAACAGGGCCAGGTTGGTGGGGACTTTCCGGGGACGCATCCAGCCTTTCAATTTGCGCTTGATGTAGCGAATATGTGACAGTACGATCGCCACTTCCGATAATGCCACTTCTGCTTCCGGTTTTTTGAAGTCGGCCCATAGGGCTTCATTCAGGGCTTGGTTATTAGCTTCATCATTCAAAAATTCTGCGATCCGGTCCAGACGGGCTATTCTCTCACGAGTTGTCGTGCGCGCCATTTCCGTCCGATTAGACTGTTGTTGCTGAAAGAGTTGTTGAATCTTTTCCCGGTCTGTAGAAGAGATAGTTGCTGGATCCATAGTACGTTATGGTTAGGTCAATACATTCAATGTACAAGATAGTCGGAATAAATCAAAAAAGCCACTCCCGAATGGAAGCGGCTTTTTTGATCATGGGGGCAAAATGCGGGATGGTCCTAATCGGAAGTGATCTCCGCACCTTTCTCGGCGTAGATGCCGGATTCCAGTTTTTTGCGGACTTCACTGAATGCATTGATGGTATATTTAACATCATCCAGCGAGTGAGCCGCAGTTGGAATGAGGCGGAGAATGATCGTACCTTTCGGGATCATCGGGTAAAGCACCACGGAGCAGAACACATCATAAGTCTCCCGCATGTCCTGTACCAAAGCACCTGCCTCTCCTACCGAACCGTGTAACCAGACAGGAGTAACACAGGCTGAAGTCAGGCCAATGTCGAAATTGTTTTCGCGCAGACCGTTTTGCAGCGCATGAACATTCTCCCATAATTTTTCGCGCAGCTCCGGCATCGTCCGGACCATCTCCAGACGCTTGAGTGCCCCAATTACTAACGGCATCGGTAACGTCTTGGCAAAGATCTGCGAACGGGAGTTGTAACGAAGGTAGTTGATGATATCTTTCTCTCCACCCACAAAGGCTCCAATGCTGGCCATTGATTTGGCAAAGGTACCGAAATAGAGATCGATGCCATCTTGTACTCCCTGCTCTTCGCCGGCACCGGCACCGGTTTCCCCCATCGTTCCGAATCCGTGTGCATCATCAACCAGCAGACGGAATTCATATTGTTTTTTGCATTCAACGATCTCCTTCAGAATACCCTGCTCACCGCGCATACCGAATACCCCTTCGGTGATCACCAGGATACCGCCTCCGGTTTCCGCTACTTTGGCAGTAGCTTTTTCCATTTGTTTTTTGAAGCTATCGACATCGTTGTGTTCGAAAGCAAAACGGGCGCCCAGGTGCATGCGGATACCATCGTAGATGCAGGCATGGTTTTCTTTATCGTAGACCACCGCATCATGACGGGAAAGCAAGGCATCGATGACAGACATGATTCCCTGGAAGCCGAAGTTCAGCAGTAGGCAGGATTCCTTCTGGATGAAGTCGGCCAGTTCTTTTTCCAGTAATTCGTGATAATCGGATTCGCCCGACATGATCCGGGCACCCATCGGATAAGCCAGCCCCCAGTCTTTGGCAGCCTGCGCATCTACTTTGCGTACTTCCGGATGATTGGCAAGACCCAGATAATCATTAATACTCCAGATGATCCTTTCTTTGCCCATGAAAGTCATCCGCGGACCAATTTCACCGGTCAGCTTCGGGAAGGCATAATAGCCGTGAGCAACATCCGAGTATTTACCGAGTGGTCCCCGGTCGTCTTTAAATTTAGCGTACAAATCCATATAAACATGGTTTTAATTCTCAAACTTAAATTCTGGCTGTTTTTGGGATATGACTTTGGAGAGAATTATTGTATCAGTTTTTCTCCGGAGTAGCTAGACCAAATCGAAAACTCCGGTGCTTTATATACAGTTAGGGAAAGTTTACCAAACCTTTTCCGCTTTACCTTCTTCTACCCACTTACTCCAGTTGCGGTTATAGGTATGAATTTTTTTTGTTGGTTTTCCTTTTTTATCTACCAGCGGGTAATCCCGGTTGGCCCATTCGAAAAGGCTACCGTATAAATTATATACCTGGGTATAACCCAGTTGCTTCAATTTTTCACCAATCTTTTCACTGCGATATCCTACCGAGCAATAAAGTACGATTTTGTCATTTTTCGGTACAGACTGCAGTACTGACGGATCGAAATCCTGATACCCCAAAAATACAGCACCGGGGATATGACTCACCTCAAATTCTTCTTTTTCCCTGGCATCAAAGATATGAACTTCGGATTGAATATTATTCAATTCTTCAACCCCAATTACCGGAACAGAGAAGAGCAACAGGCTTTCTACTTTTTTATCAAACTCTTCATTCTGCAGATGAGGCAGCTTGGCCGGTATCTGCTGACCACACGCAAAAAAGATCATTTGGAAAAAAGTAAAAAAAGACAGAATATACTTCATGCCGTTTCGACGTTGTTGGTGTATAAAAGTAACAAGCGCTTCAATTCGTTTGCTGACAGTAAATGGAAATACGCTGTGATGAACTAGTATGCACTACCTTCTTCGCTGGTCTGCATTCAAGCCTGGCCGTTGCCCGGATAAGAGAAAACAACAAAGATAGCTTATTTCAATCAATCGACTTCCAATTGCAATGGGCCTAAGCCTGCCTGATCTTCGATCCAGTCTTCACACCATTGACTGAGCTCTCCCCGGATGAATTGTTGCACTTCCTTGGCGACCGTATCCGGATACAAGATATGTGGATTGGGACCGGCATCCAGCGAAAAATAAACGGGAATATCATTCGACGCTCTAAAGGCTTGCAAACGTTGAATAATAGATATGGTATGGGGCTGCAAGAGAAGGTAAGGTGTGGGACCAGCCATCATCATGGCGTGTAGGGTGAGCGCCTCTGCTTCGGTGGTACGACCGAAAGTTTCCAGATCTCCGCTCTTCATCGCTGTATACAACTGACGAAATCTTTGTTTCGCCTGGCGATAGCGATCTTCTGCATAAACGTTATTTTCCATAAGCCCGTGACCTGCCCGGCTGGATACCTTCTTCTCTGCTTTTGCAACAATTAATATATCATCGTGAAATGTCTGAAATACCGGATGCAACTCCTCTCCTATCGGAATAGCGTATAGATCCGATGCCGATTCGATCTCGGTGGTTTGTCCCCAGACGGCGGCTGATGCATAAATTGACCGGCAGGCACTTCCCGATCCCAGGCGGGCTACATAGGATGCTTTTTGCCGGAAGGCCTGATCGTTTTCCAACGTGCCGAAAAGTTCGTATTCAAGAGAGCATAGGCACAGAGCCAGTGCACTCATCCCGGAAGCGGAAGAAGCGATGCCGGCAGAATGAGGAAAAGAATTGGAAGACCGGATCTTTAGTTTGAGTTGTCGCAGAAAAGGAAATATATCTGTGATGCTTTCCAGGTACTTTTGCACCTTTTGCTGAAAGGCATCATTGCGTTCTCCTTCGAAAAAGAATTCCAGTTCGATTCCCTGATCCGCTCCGGTTTTGGGACTGTACTCGAGGATGGTTTCCGAAAAGGCCTGATCGAGTGTAAAACTTATAGAAGGATTTTGTGGCAATTGTCGACCGTGTTTTCCCCAGTATTTGATAAGCGCAATATTAGACGGGCTCCTCCAACTAACGGCACCGGGGTCTATCTTGGTGGTCTCAATGACCAGGTGGGAATTGGTATAATCCATGAAGATCCAATTGGTTTTGATCTGCAAAATTACGGGAAATATTGAGCCGGGCAAGCGCTTTGTTAAAAACACATAGTTTTAAGGTAAAACGAAGTATTTACGACTATACGACTCTTAATAATTTTTTGATGATCGAAATATGAATAAGTAGAGAGGAGGAACATCAGGTAATATAATAATCACATAGATCTTGATCCATCATAGGCGAGATACTTTGGCAGTATACGAAAGGTATGCATGAAACTTTCAGCCTCAGTTATACTGATGGACTTTAATTGATACACTCTGTTAAGTTATAAGTCTTTATCTTGTGTAAAGCGCATCGGATTAATAATAGCCAGGGTAGGTATAAGATTGCCA